>NZ_JBZVGZ010000014.1:0-95978 GCF_058630335.1 Halorubrum sp. SD41 | reverse complement strand
CCCACGCCGCGCGCCCCCCCGGCGGCGGCGGACGGCCGGAGCGCTCGGCCGTCCCGCACCGCGCCCCCCAGGCCGCGGGCCAGGCCGGCCCACGCGCCGTCCGATCTGCTCGGCGAGCGGTCGCTGGACTACGTCCACCCGGAGGACCGCGAGGCGGTCAGAACGGCGTTCGGCGAACTCACCGCCGGCGAGAGCCTCCCGACCGCCGAGTACCGGTTCGAGACCGCCGAGGGCGAGTATCGCTGGCTCGAGTCCGTCGGGAGCGACCGGATCGAGACCGACGGCATCGAGGGGTACGTCGTCACCACGCGCGACGTCTCCGCGCGGAAGGAGCGCGAGCGGACCCTCGCCCGGCTCCGAGAGTGGACGCGGGAGCTCAACTACACCCGGACCACCGAGGAGGCGGCCGAACTGGCGGTGGAGGCGGTCGACGACCTGATCGACGCCGGGCTGAGCGGGATCCACCTGCTGAACGACGACGGATCCCGCCTCGAACCGGTCGCGCTCGGCGACTCGGTACCGACGCTGTTCGAGAGCCAGCCCTCCTACGACCGGGACGCACCGCCGGGGACGCGGGCGGCGCTGGCGTGGGAGGCCTTCGAGGGAGACGAGTCGATTGTCATCGACGAGCTCTCGTCGGCCGACCGGCTCGACGAGTCCTCGCCCGCGGAGAGCCTCGTGTTGCGCCCGGTCGGCGGCCACGGGCTGTTCGTCGTCTCGTCGCCGGAGCCGAACGAGTTCACCGACACCGACGTCCTCGTGGCCGAGATCCTCTCCGGCCACCTCGAGGCGGCGCTCGACCGCGTCGAGCGAGAGAGCCGCGTCGAGCGGCTCCACGGGGCCACGCGAACGCTCGTCGGGGCGGAGTCCCGGGAGGAGATCGCCGAGCGGGCCGTGGAGGCCGCCACCGACGTGCTGGGCTTCTCGATCGTCACCGTCCGGGTCCACGACGAGGCGGCGGGCGGACTGGTGCCGTCCGCCGTCTCGCCCGAGGCCGAGCGGCTGCTCCCGGAGCGCGAGACGTTCACGCCCGACGGCGGGAGCCTCAACTGGGCGGTCTTCGAGGCGGGCGAACAACGGATGTACGACGACATCCGAACGACCGACGCGCTCGACGCCGACACGGCGCTGCGCAGCCTGCTTATCGTCCCGATCGGCGAGTACGGGACGATCGCGATCGGCGAGACGGAGCCGGGGGTGTTCGACGGGGTCGACGAGTACCTCGCCGGCATCCTCGCGACCGCGGCCGAGACGGCGTTCCAGGCCGAGGCGCGCACCCGACGGCTCGCCGAGCGGACCGCCGAGCTGGAGCGGCAGAACGACCGGTTAGAGGAGTTCGCCGGCGTGGTGTCACACGACCTCCGGAACCCGCTTGAGGTCGCTCGCGGCCGGACCGAACTGGCCCGCGAGGAGTGCGACAGCGACCACCTGGCTGCGGTCGAGCGCGCGCACGACCGGATGACCGCGCTGATCGACGACCTGCTCACGCTCGCCCGCGAGGGCGACCCCGTGACCGACGCCGAGCCGGTCGATCTGGCGCGGGTCGTCGGCTCCTGCTGGCGGACCGTCGACACGAGGGACGCGACGCTGCGGAGCGAGGCCGAGGGGACGATCCTCGCGGACGAGGGGCGGCTGAGACAGCTGTTGGAGAACCTGATCCGGAACGCGATCGAACACGGCGGCGAGGACGTGACGGTCACCGTCGGAACGCTGCCGGACGGCTTCTCCGTGGCCGACGACGGGCCGGGGATCGACCCGGACCGGCGCGAGGCGGTGTTCGACGCCGGCCACTCGACCTCGCAGTCGGGGACCGGGTTCGGGTTACGGATCGTCGAACAGGTGGCCGACGCGCACGGGTGGTCGGTGCGCGCCGTCGAGAGCGAGGCGGGCGGGGCGCGCTTCGAAGTCACCGGGGTCGAATCCGCGGACTGACCGCTTCGAGACGCGACGGGAGAAAAAGTCGGGTTCGAACGGTCGGCTTTTCGCGCGGTCTCGTTAGTCCCGCGTGACCAGCTCGACCTCGTGGCCGTCTTGGTCCTTCGTGAACGCGTAGTTGTGGTCGCACGATTCGGGGTCGCGGTAGTCGGGCGCCTCGCGGGTCATGAGGTCGTCCCAGGCGTCGTCGAGGTCGTCGACGCGCACCGCGACGTGGCCCCAGGCGTCGCCCATCGTGTACTCGCGGCCGTCGTAGTTGTAGGTGAGTTCGATCTTCATCGCCTCGTCCGGGGCGTCCTCGGGCGCCACGAAGTAGTTCGAGAAGGAGTCCGCCTCCCAGCGGCCGGGTACCTCGGTGTACTCGAACTTGCGGGTCCAGTAGCCGAGCGCCTCGTCGGCGTCCTCGACGCGGATCATCGTGTGGTCGATGCTCCACTTCGCGCCGTGGTCGCGCTTGACGATCTCGATCTCGTGGCCGTCGGGGTCCTTCACGAACGCGTAGCGGTTCCCGCAGGACTCGGGGTCGCGGTAGTCCTCGACGCCCTCCGCCATCAGCTGGTCGTACGAGTCTTGGAGCGCGTCCTCGGGGACGCGGACCGCGATGTGGCCCCAGGCGTCGCCGATCTCGTAGGTGCGGCCGTCGTGGTTGTACGTGAGCTCCAAGAGGGCGCCGTCCTCGTGGACGTCCTCGGGCCCGAGGAAGACGTTGGTGAACGTGTCCGCCTCCCAGCGGCCCTTCTCCTCGTAGTTCAGGTGCGTCTGGTACCAGTCGAGGCTCTCCTCTAAGTCCTCGACGCGGATCATCACGTGGTCGAGCGTTCCGTCCATACGCGAGCGATCGGCCGCTCGGGTCAAAAGCGTACTGAAGCCCGAACCCGCCTCGCGGCGCCGAAGCGGAGGGGACAGATACCGCGAGGAGTCTCGTTTTATTAACACCGTACGGAGTGGATAGATACGTCTCGATCCCCCATACCGGACGTTCGCCGTCTTCGGGCGGCGAACGTTCAAATGGCAAACGAACCCACGAGGCCGTCCGCGCCGGACGGCACGACAGCGCAGTATCGCTCGCACGCAACACCCTCCGACTCGGGGACGCTCCGGCTGGTCGCCGCGTTCGTGGCGGGGGCGCCGTTCGCGGGGCTCGTCGCCGCCGTCGAGGTGGCGGTCGTGACGGCCGCGCTCGGCGTGCCGCTCTCGGCCGCGCCGGTCGCGGTGGGGCTCGTCGCGTTCGCGGTGTACGCCGCGGACCACGTCGCCGACGCCGAGGGCGACATCGGCTCGACGCCAGTGCGGGCGCGGATCGCGCTCCGCTACGCCGATCAGCTGATGGTCGCCGCCGCGGTGAGCTACGGGCTGGCCGTCGCGCTCGCGGCCGGCGCGGGTCCCGCGGCGCTCGCGCTCGTCCTCGTCCCCGGTGCGGTGTGGATCGGCTACGCCACCGACTGGCTGCCGGCCGCGGGGGACCTCGTCGCGCCGCTCGGCGAGGTCTCCGTGCCGCGCCTGAAGGACGTGTTCCTCCTCAACTCCGCGGCGGTCGCGCTCGCCTGGGCGGTCGCCGTCGTGGCCGCGCCGCTCGCGTTCGCCGGCGTTCCCGTGGACTCGGCCGGAGCGCCCGCGGTCGCCCTGCTTTTCGCCTACGTCTTCGCCCGCTCGTTCGTCGACGTCGAGGTCCCGAACGTCAGGGACGTCGCGGCCGACGCCGCGCGGGGCGTGGCGACGCTCCCCGTCGTCTACGGAGTCAGCGGAACGCGGCGGGCCCTGCTGGCCGTCGACGCCGTCGCCGCCGGACTGCTGGCGGCCACCGCCGCGACCGGCGCCGCGTCGACCCCCGCCCTCGCCGCGCTCGGCGTCGGCCTCGCCGTTTCGGTGACCGTCACCGCGCTGGCCGACCGGCTCGGCGGCGCGGCGCTCGGGGTCGCGCCCGACTGTAGCTACCTCGTCGCCGGCGCCGTCCTCCTCGCGATCGGCTGGTGAGGTCGCGTCCGCGGGTCCGAGGGCCCCAACGGCCGGTTTTTTCGATAAGACAACTCGACCCGATGAGTTATAAATCCAATGTGCGTAAAAAACGGTATGGCCGCGCTGAGTCCCCTCTCCGTCGCCCTCCTCGTCGCGGTCACGGTCGGGTTGGCGGCGGCGATCCTCGCGTGGCGGGAGCGGCCGGAGCCGGGCGCGACGTGGCTCGCGGTGCTGCTCACCGGACAGGTGTGGTGGGCGACGTTCCTCGTCTTCGAGCTGGAGGCGACGACGCTGCCGGCGAAGGCGCTCTGGTACGACGTCCAGTGGGTCGGCGTCGTCGCGATCCCGGTCGGCTGGCTCTTCTTCGCGCTGGCGTACACCGGCTACGACCGCTACGTGACGCCCTTCTCCGTGGCGCTCGTGTCGGTCATTCCGGTCGCCACCGTCGCGGTCGCCGCCGCCGGCGACCCGGGCGACCTCCTCGCGGTCGACCGGGTCGTGCGCGAGACAGCCGTCGGGACGTTCCTCGACGTCGTCCCCGGCCCGCTGTACTACGTCATCGCGGGGTACACCTACCTCCTCGGAGCGGTCGGATCGGTTCCGCTGATCCAGCTGATCCGCGACGACGCCCGCCCGTTCCGGGGACAGAGCGCGGCGCTGCTCGTCGGGACCGCTGCGCCGTGGGCCGGGAACCTCGCGCACCTCTCCGGCGCGGTGCCGATCCCCGGGCTCGACCCCACCCCGCTGGCGTTCGCGGTCTCCGGCGTGGCGTACCTGCTCGCGCTCTCGCGGTTCCGCCTGCTGACGCTCGCGCCGGCCCCCCGCCGCCGCGCCCGGCAGCTCGTCTTTGAGCAGCTTCACGACCCCGTCTTCGTCGTCGGCACGGAGGGCCTCCTCGTCGACCTGAACGAGTGCGCGGCCGAGACGTTCGGGATCGACCGACGCGACGCGATCGGCGAGCCCGCGGCGACCGTCGTGCCGAAGTACGACGCGATCCGCGAGCTCGACGGCACCGACGCCGACAAACCGCGGCCGATACCGATCGTCGGCCGCGACGGCCAACGGCCGTACGAGGCGACGGTTCGGGACGTCGTCGACGACCACGACCGCACCACGGCCCGGGTGATCACCTTCCACGACGTCGGGGCGTACCTCGGCCAACAGCAGCGGCTCAACGTCTTGAACCGCGTGTTCCGTCACGACGTTCGGACGGAGACCAACCTCATCCAGGGGTACGCCGAACAGCTCCGCTCGGACCCGACCGACGAGCGCGCCCTTTCGATCATCGAGGAGAGCGCCGGGCGGATGCTCGAACTCAGCGAGCGCACCCGGACCGCCGGCGAGCTGTTCGACCCGACGGAGGAGTCCGAGACGGCGCCGCTCACGGACGCCGTCGACGAGGCCGTCGCGGAGGCGAGAGCCGTCGCCCCCGACGCGCGGATCGAGGTCGGGCAGGTGGCGCCGGTCCCGGTTCCGGTCGTGTTGGAGGTCGTCTTGGGGAACCTCTGTACGAACGCGGTCAGACACAACGACGCGGACGCGCCGTGGATGCGGATCGACGCCGCGGTCGCGGACGACGGGCCCGGGATCGACCCCGCCGAGTACGACGTGTTGGACCGCGGCACGGAGACGCCGCTGCGACACGGCAGCGGGATCGGCCTGTGGATCGTCAAGTGGGGCGTCGACCACCTCGGCGGGCGGATCTCGTTCGACGAGCGCGAGCCGACCGGGACCGTCGTGACGGTCTGCGTCCCTGTCGACCGCTCGGAGACGCCGGGCGCCGGCCCGGACGGTGAGCCCCCGGATCCGCACCTCGATGACCCGGCGCCGAGCGACGAGTCGGGCTCGCTCGGCCCGCCGCCGAACGCGGGTCGATAGGCACTTGACGCCGGGCGGCGACCCGGCTGTATGGACGCTACGGCCACGACGTATCTCCCGTACGCGCTGCTCGCGATGGGCGCGTACGCGCTCGTCTCGCCGCTGATGCGCGTCGCAACGACCGGTCCGAACGCGATCCCGAGCGACGTCGCCGTCGTCGTCTCGAACACCCTGCTCGTCGCCATGGCGGTCGGCGTGATCGCGTACACCGGGCAGGGGTTCACGACGCACCTCGCGTCGCCGAAGCTGGCCCACGTGCTCGCGGCGGGCGTGTTCCTCGGGATCGGCATCCTCGCATTGTACCGATCGCTCTCGCTCGGCCCGGTGAGCGTCGTGACCCCCATCTTCGCGATGTTCCTCGTCTTCTCGTCGGTGATCGGCTTCCTGTTCCTCGGCGAGTCGTTCACGGCCCGGAAGGGGCTCGGAATCGTCTTCGCGGCCGCCGCGGTGTACCTCGTCTCCGGCGCCTGACGGTGGGTCGATCCCGGCCCGCCGACCCCGCGATCCGGAACGGCCTGCCGCGTGACGAAACCCCTTTAGCCGCCAGCGGGAAAGGGGCGCACCCGCCGTGTCTCGCCTTCCGAGTTCCCTCCGCGCGCTGATCTCGTACGTCGCCGACCTCCCGAACCCGTTCCGGCTGCTAATCTTATACATCGGCTTCGCACTCGCGAGGGTCGGGCTGATCGACCGCCACCGCGTGGTCCGGACCACCGACCTCGCGTGGCCGCGGATCGTGACGGGTATCGCCCGGATGTCGAAGAACGCGGTCGACGTCGCGATGGTCGGCGTCGCGGTCGGCACCAGCGCCGTCGCCGGCGTCGGCTTCGCGGGCCCGTACTGGGGGCTCGCGTTCGCGCTCGGCGGCGGCGTCGCGGGCGGCACCATCGCCCTCGTCTCCCAGCGGTACAGCGCCGAGGCGTTCGTCGAGCTCGGCGACGCGGTCCGGTCGAGCGTCCTCCTCGTGATCGCGATCAGCGTCCCCGTCAGCGGCGCGTTCTGGCTGTACGCGCCGGCGTTCATCGACGTGCTGAGCAGCAACGAGGCGGCGATCGCCTACGGCGCCGACTACCTCCGCGTGGTCGGGCTCGGCGTCCCCTTCGCCGCGCTCAACCTCGTCGGCAGCCGCGTGCTGGTCGGCTGCGACGACGCCTACACCGCGATGCAGGTCCGCGCCGGCGGCGCGGTCGCGAACATCGTCCTCAGCGCGCTGTTCATCTTCGGCCTCGGCTGGGGCGTCGAGGGCGCCGCGGTCGGCACCGTCCTCTCGAACGTGCTCGCGGTCGCCGGGTTCACCGTCGGCCTCGTCCGCGGGAGCGCGCCGCTCGTCGGCGAGTTCCCGGTCGCGATCGACGCGACCGGCTCGTACCTCAACCCCGGCATGCTCCGCGACCTCGTCGAGATCGGCGTGCCCGTCGGCGCGCGCAACCTCGTCTGGACGGCCGCGGAGTTCCCGATGCTCGCCATCCTCGACGTGTTCGGCGAGAACACCGTGGCCGCGTTCGTCATCGCCCGCCGCATCTGGGGGATCATGAACACCCCCGGCTGGGGGTTCGGCCTCGCTTCCTCCAGCCTCGTCGGGCAGGAGCTCGGCGTCGAGCGCCCCGAGGAGGCCGAGGCGTACGCCCGCGACATCATCCGCTTCTCGGTGGCGACGTACGCGGTCTCCGCGGTGTTGATCGCGGTCTTCGCGACGGACATCGTCTCGCTGTTCGCCCAGTCGCCCGAAAGCCCGGAGATCCCGATCGCCGTCAACCTCGTGTACGCGGCCTGCGCGGCGGTGATCTTCCAGGGCGTCTCGGGCGGCGCGGCCGGCCCGCTCGACGCCGCCGGCGACACGAAGATCCCCTTCGCGAGCCAGTTCCTCGGGATGTTCTGCGTGTCGATTCCCCTCGCGTACGTCGGCGCGCACGACGCGACGCCGGCGATCGACCTCCCCCTAGTCGGCGTCACGCTCCCGCAGGTCGCGCTGCCCGCGATCGGACTGTGGGGCCTGTACCTCGCGTTCATGGCGGAGACGACGATCCCCGCCGCGATCAACTACCTCCGCTTCCGCTCCGGGAAGTGGAAGAAGATCAGCGAGGCGTACCGCCCCGGGGCGACCGCGGACGACTGAGCCGCTGACCCGTCGTCCGGCGGCTTTTCGACGCGAGTCGTCTGCGGTTGCCGTCCCGGAGAAGTGGAGTGGACGCTACGATTCGCTCTCGGACGACTCGACGAGGTCCGCGAAGTTGGCGAGCGTCCGGGTGGCGGTGGAGTCCTCGAAGGAGCCGTCGGCCGCCTCCCAGTCGTCGTACTCGTCTGTGATCCGAGGCGTAAATTCGGGGTGATACTGGACCGACCAGACGGGCCGGTCGCGGTGGCGCGTGGCGAAGTACTCGTAGTAGTCCGCGCGCCCGATGACCTCCATCCCGTCGCCGAGCTCCGTCACGACGTCGGAGTGAAGGACGGGCACGCTCGGTTCGACGCCGTCGAACAGCGGCTCGTCGGCGGCGAGTTCGGCGTCGTGGAGCCGGAGGCGGGAGGTCCCGCTGTCCGCGACCGCGCCGCCGAGGGCGGCGTTCAGAATCTGATGGCCGAAGCAGATGCCGAGGGTCGGGACGCCCTCCTCGACGAGCCGGCGCGCGAACCGCTTCTGGGCCGCGATCCACGGCTGGTCGGGCTCGTCGTACACGCCGACCTCGCTGCCGCCGATGACGACGCCGTCCACGTTATCGAGGGCCGGGTCACCGTCCTCGTTCGGGTAGTTGTACACGCGGGCGTCGGGCAGGAAGTGGACGATCTCGTCGGCCATGTAGCCGCCGTCGACCGCGTTATCGAGTACCAATATCATCTGGGAGTTATTTAAATAGAACTGATCTCTTGGTAGTTACATGAGTTTCGATGCCGAAGCGGTTCGTTCGGACTTCCCCGTGCTCGACCGACGCGTGAACGGGCATCCGCTCACCTACCTCGACAACGCCGCGACCACGCACACGCCCCAGCAGGTGTACGACGTCTTCGAGGAGTTTTACGCGGGGTACAACGCGAATATCCACAGGGGGATCCACGAGCTCAGCCACGAGGCCTCGCTCGCCTACGAAGAGGCGCACGACCGCGTCGCCGACTTCCTCGGCGCGGACGGCCGCGAGGAGATCGTCTTCACCAAGAACACCACCGAGAGCATCAACCTCGTCGCGTACGGTCTCAGCCGGCGTCTCAGCGAGGGCGACGAGATCGTCGCGACGGAGATGGACCACCACGCCTCGCTGGTCACCTGGCAGCAGATCGCCGAGCGCACGGGTGCGACCGTCCGCCACATTCCCGTCACGGCCGACGGCCACCTCGACATGGACGCCGCCCGCGACCTCGTCACCGACGACACCGCGGTCGTCTCTGTCCCCCACGTCTCGAACGTGCTCGGGACGGTCAATCCCGTTGCCGACCTCGCGGCCCTCGCACACGACCACGACGCGTACGCGGTCGTCGACGGCGCCCAGTCCGCCCCGACGCGGCCCGTCGACGTGGGGGCGATGGACGCGGACTTCTTCGCGTTCAGCGGCCACAAGCTCGCCGGCCCCACCGGGGTCGGGGGACTGTACGGGAAACGCGAGATCTTGGCGGAGCTCGACCCGTTCCTGTTCGGCGGAGAGATGATCCGGAACGTCACGCTCACCGACTCGACGTGGAACGAGCTTCCCTGGAAGTTCGAGGCGGGTACGCCGCCGATCGCGGAGGGTATCGCGCTCGGCGCGGCCGTCGACTATCTCGAGAAACTGGGAATGGACGCCGTCCGCGACCACGAGAACGAGCTCGCGCAGTACCTCCTCAGAGAACTCGCCGACCGAGAGTTCGTCCGGACGTACGGTCCCGGCGTCGGCGAGGAGCGCACCGGCCTCGTCTCGTTCAACGTCGAGGGCGTCCACGGGCACGACCTCTCCAGCCTCCTCAACGATCGAGGCATCGCCATCCGCGCCGGCGACCACTGCACGCAGCCGCTCCACGACCGGCTCGACATCCCCGGCTCCGCGCGGGCGTCGTTCTACGTCTACAACACCCGCGCGGACGTCGACCGCCTCCTCGACGTCGTCGACACCGCCCGAGACGACCTGGACGCGTACCTCGCCTCCGACCGCTACCACGATCTCGTCAGCGAACACTACCACCGCCCCCGTAACCCGGGCGCACTCACCGATCCGACGTTCGTGAAGTCCTCCGAGGAGACGACCTGCGGCGACGACGGCGAGTTCCACGTCGCGATCGCCGACGGCCGCATCGAGGAGATCGCCTTCGAGAGCCGGAGCTGTGCGGTCAGCCGCGCCGTCGCCAGCCTCCTCTCGGAGCACCTCGCCGGGATGTCGGTCGAGGCGGTCGCCGACCTCGACGGGTACGTCGCCCGCGAGCTCGACGGACAGTACCCCGACCTCCGACGCGAGTGCGTCGAAGGCCCGGAGGACGTCATCCGAGAGGCGGCTCGGGAGTACGTCGAGGAGAACAGCGCGTAGGACCGCTACCGCGTCGTCTTTCGGGGCTCGGTCACTTCTCGTCGGCGTGTCGAACCTCGACCGCGACCCCCCGCGTCGCCCCCGCCATCTCCGGGCCGGACATCGCCGCGCGGCCGACCGCGAACGCCTTCGGGCCCTCGACCACGACCTCGTCGCCGACCCGAATCCCGTCGTCGGCGTCGACGACGCCGGGCGCGAGGACGGAGCCGTGCGGGACGAACGCGTCGATCTCGACCCGCTTCGTCGGCGCGTCGCTCTCGACCCAGCGGCGCGCGCCGTCGAGGGTGAAGGAGAGGGTGCCGTACTGCGGGACCATCGTCGCCAGCTGCTCGCCCGGCTCGCCCTCGCGGCCGGCGTCGGAGTCGTCGCCCCACACCTGGAGCTTCGGGTAGCGCCCGGTGGTTCGCACGTCGGCCTCGCCGCCGTATCGGTCCGCCTCGTCGCCGTCGCCGGCCTCCCCGCCGCCCGCGCCGAGCCCGCCGAAGAGGTCGTCGCCCGCGCCGTCGCCGAGGAGGTAGTCCGCGATGGCGCGGACGGTGTTGTGCTCGCGCTCGCGCTTGCTGTAGGCGGGCTCGCCCTGAAGCGCCGCGTTCAGTTCGCCGAGCGACTCGTCGGTCGTCGGGTGGTCGACGCAGGTGTACTCGAAGTCGACGTCGACCGCGGGGTCGCGCTCGACGCGCTCGCAGATCTCGCGGTAGCCGTCCTCGGGAACGTGCGCGATGACGCGCGAGTAGTCGTTGCGTTCGAGGTACCGCCGCAGCACCTCCGCGACGAACGAAATCTCGTCCTCGCTCCAGTCGCCGGTGACGACCGAGTCGTAGTGTTGGGCGGGGTAGGTCGTCTCCAGCTCCTGCGGGACCACGCCGATGGGCGAGGTCATCGAGACGGTGTGGCCGCGCCACTGGATCGCGTCGTGGAACTGGCGGTGGCTCTGGGAGTCGCTGTACGGCTTCGTCGCCGAGCAGGGGACGAGCACGAGCGGCTGGTCGGTGAATCGATTGCGGTAGCGGCTCGTGACGCGGTCGGCGAACCGCCGGATCTCGACGCGGTCGAGCGTCTCCGCGGACGCGGCCGTCACCTCGGCGTCGCGCATGAGCGGCGTCCGTTCTTCGAGGTACCCCCACTGGTCGTCGAACTCGCGGAACGCGGCCGTGAGCCACCCCTCGTGGCGGGCCTGTCCTTCAATGTAATCTCGCAGGCGGCCGCTCCGGATCCGCTCGCGGACGCGGCGCAGCTCGGCGCGGAGCGCGTTGACGTTGTGGTCGGCGCAGTCGGCGCGGGTGAACTCGCTCCGGTGGGTCGCGCAGGCCGGACAGGCGCACGGCAGCTCGTCGAGGTCCTCGAGGAAGTGTTCCGCGTCGGCGGTGAGGTACATCCCCTGCGTGCCCTTCGTCCGCGCGAGCGTCTCGTCGACGAGGTCGACGCCGGCGTACGCGAGCAGCGCGACGTTCCGCGGCGTGGCGACCCCTGAGAGGCCGAGCGCGGCGTCGGGCGGCAGGCGTTCCTTCGCCCGGACGATCGCGTCACGGAACGCCTCGCCGTGGCCGACGAACCCCTGCGCGTCCGAGAGGAGGTACGCGTCGGCGCCGAGGTCGCGGGCGCTCCGGCTGTCGACGACCGCCGCGGAGGGGAACCCTGCGTCCGGATGCTCGACCGCGAACGACTCGCGCACCTCGTCGCGCGTGCCGGCCGGGAACGACCGGTGCGGCAGCACCGTGAGCGCGCTCTCGTCGCCGTCGGGCACCTCGCGGTCGGCGGCCCAGAGGCTCCCGGCGTCGTCGAGGAACGGGTCCGCGAGCGCCGGCGTCGTCACGGGGTCGGCGAGGCGGATCGCCCCGAGGCGGGCGGCGCCGTCGCGCTCGTGGACCTCGAAGTAGTCGGTCATACCACCACTCGCGCGGGGACGGTCAATTCTCTTGTGTTCCGCGGTCGGCCGGGTGGCGTCTCGCGGACCGCCGTCCGAGCGCTTCGCCGCAACTGTTAGGCGGAACGCGGCCGAGGGATCGGTATGGACCCGACCGGCCCGTGGGACCGCGAGCGCGTCGACGAGTACCTCGGCGCCGCGCGCGTCCCGGTCCGCCTCGGCTGCCGCACGCCGAGCGATCGCCCCTGGATCGTTTCGCTGTGGTTCGCGTGGGACCCGGACGCGGGGAGCGGGCCCGACGCCGAACGCGGTTCCGACGACCACGCCGGCGCTATCCGGTGCGCGACGAGCGCGAGCGCCGACCTCGTGGAGTTCGTCGAACACGACGACGAGGTCTCGTTCGACGTGTCGACGAACGACCCACCTTATAAAGGGGTCCGCGGTCGCGGCCGCGCGACGGTCGTCCCGGACGAGGACAAGCGGCTCTTGCGGTCGCTGCTGACGAAGTACCTCGGCGGGACCGACAACGCGACCGCCGACCGGCTCCTGCGGCCCGAGCGCGACGAGGTGGAGATCCGTATCGAACCCGAGCGGCTCCACGCGTGGGACTACTCGGAGCGGATGGGGACGGCGGAGGAGTGACCCGAGCCCGGGCGGGCGGTCTCTGAGCGCGTCGGCCGGCGTCGCTCTCCGCGAGGCGATCGTTTAAGCGGTCGCCGGGCCACCGGGTGGTATGAGCGCTCTCGACAGCGACGAGTACCGCGCGTTCCGCCGCGACCTCCACCGCCACCCCGAGCCCGCGTGGCGCGAGTTCTACACCACCGCCCGCATCGTCGAGGCCCTCCGCGAGCGCGACCTGACGGAGCTCCACGTCGGGCCCGACGCGCTGGCGGCCGACGAGCGCCTGAACGTCCCGGACGACGAGGAACTGGCGGAGTGGGAGGAGCGGGCCCGCGAGGCGGGCGCCGACCCCGAGATTCTCGACGAGCTCTCCGGCGGCTACACCGGTTGCGTCGCGGTCGTCGAGCGCGGCGACGGCCCCGTGGTCGGCCTGCGCGTCGACATCGACGGCCTCCCGATCACGGAGTCGGAGTCGGGCGACCACGTCCCGGTCGGGGAGGGGTTCCGCTCCGAACACGAGGGGTTCATGCACGCCTGCGGTCACGACGCCCACGCGACGATGGGGCTCGGCGCGCTCGACGCCGTCCTCGACTCCGACTTCTCGGGCACGCTGAAGGTGTTCTTCCAGCCGGGCGAAGAGCAGATCGTCGGCGGGAAGCCGATGGCCGAGTCGGGCCACCTCGACGACGTCGACTACCTGTACGCGGTCCACGTCGGCTTAGATCACCCCTCCGGCGAGGTCGTCTGCGGCATCGAGGGGTTCCTCGCGGTGCGGCACTTCCTCGCCGAGTTCACGGGGGAACCCGCGCACGCCGGCGCGCGCCCCGAGCAGGGCCGGAACACGGTTCAGGCGATGGCGGCCGCGATCCAGAACCTCTACGCCATCCCGCGGCACGCGGACGGCCCGACGCGGGTGAACGCCGGGCTCGTCGGCGGCGGCACCGCGACGAACATCATCCCCGAGGAGTCGTACATCGAGGGCGAGGTGCGCGGGCAGACGACTGACCTCGCCGAGTACATGTCCGACCACGCCGACCGGGTCCTCGACTCGGCCGCGGAGATGCACGACTGCGAGGTCGAGGTATCGACGCTCGGCGAGGCGCCCAGCGCGACGAGCGACGACGCGCTCGCCGAACTCGTCGGCGAGTCCGCGAGCGACGTCGCCGGCGTCACGAACATCGTCGACAGCGACGAGCTCGGCGGCTCCGAGGACGCGACGTACCTGATGAACTACGTCCAGGAGCAGGGCGGGCTCGCCTGCTACCTCGGCGTCGGCACCGACCACCCCGGCGGCCACCACACGAGCGACTTCGACGTCGTCGAGGACGACATCGCGATCGGTATCGACGTGATCGCCGGCGCGATCCGGCGGGTCGCCGAGACGCGGCCATAGGGGTCCGGAGCGCTTTTCTGACCAGTATTTAAAAACCCCTTCGACGACCTTTATAAATGAATGCGGTGGCGCGTGCCGACGAGCGCCCGTAGGGCGCGAGTCGCACACGCGAGGGAGTCGGTCGCCGAGCGAAGCGACGGCGACCGACGAGGTTGGGGAGGTGTGAGGCTGCGGTGCTGTGCGGGGCGGGACCCGAAGGGGCAGCCGTGAGGCGGGCGCAGGCGACGTAAGGACCGCAGGAGCGAACGAAGTGAGCGACGAGGACCGCAGCGAGCGTGCGCCCGCCTCACGGCTGGGGCTTCGGTGGTGTCGGTGTTGGTGTCGCACGGTCACTTATAAATAAAACCGTACAGCCTCACGGCTGGGGCTTCGATGAACGTCACCCCCGCAGTCGCCTATTTAAAAAGAGCCGACCACGAGTCTGCCTCTCGGATCTTCGCAACTCAGAACGTCAGGTGCGAACTCGACGCCGGCCCGTCGTCGTCGCCCTCGTCGTCGGGTAACCCCTCGTAGAGGTACGTGAGGTCGTCGTCCGTGAGGAACACCGCGCCGTCGCGCACCTCGATATCGATCGAGCGGAGCGTCGTGCCCGCGGCCTCGCCGTTGTCGCAGGAGCCCTCACAGGAATCGAACGCCGAGCCGTGCTTCGGGCAGACGACGGAGCCGCCCCGCGTCACGGCGCCAACCCCCTCCCGGTGGAGTCGCTGCTCCTCGTGGGTACAGCGGTTGATCCACGCGCGGACGGGCTGCTCCTCGCTACCCTCGGGCTCGTCCGCACACGGCACGAGGAACACCTCGCGGTCTTCGTCGCCCTCGCGGGCCGTGAACCCCCACGATCCCTCCTCGCGCACCGTCTCGACGGTAGTGAGTCGGTAGCCGCTCACGGGCTCAGTACTTCGCGTCGGCGCCGGTCGTCTCGTAGACGCGGTCCATGATGTCGTCGCGCTCGCGGGTCCAGTTGGCCATCGCGGCGGGGCTCGTCGGGTACTCGTCGTAGTGGCCGATCAGCTCGTCGGCCAGCGACTTCGTCTGGTAGAAGTTCCGGATCGTCCCCCAGTAGCCGAAGGATTTGATCGCCGCCTTCACCTTCAGCCCGAACGACATCGAGGTCGACCCCTCGTACAGCGCCTCCGCGAGCTTCTCGCCCGGCAGCGACGCGAGCAGGCCCATCAGGTCGTCGACGTCGACCGCGGTCGAGAGGACGTTGTACACGTCGAGGCCGGCGTAGCGCCCGCCGAAGTGGTCCATCACGCGGGCGTTGTACCGCCAGAGGTTCTCCTCGCTCACGTCGCCGTCGGAGATCGCCTTCACCGCCTGCTCGCCGGCGTACTTGCCCGCGTACGCCGCGCCGGCGATGCCACCGCCGGTCGTCGGGTTCACGTGGCCGGCGGCGTCGCCGACCGCCATGTAGCCGGGCGCGACCGCCGAGTCGTACGGGCGTCGGGTCGGCAGCGCGGCGCCGAGCTTGTCGCGCACCTCCGCGCCCTCGAACTCGGGTCGGTCCCGGAGGTCCTCCTTCAGCGACTCGACGAGCTGCATCGGCTCCTCGGTCATCTGGAAGCCGAGCCCGGCGTTGATCTCCGTCGCCGTCCGCGGGAAGTACCAGAGGTACCCCGCGGCGCGGTCGGTCGCTTTGAACACGAGGGCGTCGTCCCACTCGACCGGCTCCGGCACCTCGACGATCTCGCGGTAGGCGGAGCAGAACTGCGAGTAGCGGACGTTCGTGTCGAAGGTGGTCCCCTCGAAGTCGGCCTTGTCCTGGAGCAGCGAGAGCGACCCGGCGCCGTCGATCACGACGTCCGCCGCGTACGTCCGCGGCTCGCCCTTTCGCACCGCGTGGAGCCCCGTGACGCGGCCCGTCTCGTCCTGTAACACGTCGTTGATGACGGTGTCGTAGTGGAAGTCGACGCCGGCGTCCTCGGCGCCGGCGATGATCTGGCGGCCGTACTCCCAGCGGTCGATGACGGCGAGCTCGCCGGGGACCGGGATCTCGAGGACCGTGTCCTCCTGCGGGATCTCGAAGCGGCCGTGGTCGACGCCCGTGTTCGTGAACGCGGGTTCGAGCCGGTCTTTCGGGATCGCCTCCGGGAAGGCGTCGGCCCCCTTCAGGGCGTCGCCGCAGGCGATGTGGCCGGCCTCCTCCTCGTCCTTCCGCTCGACGATGACGACGTCGAGCCCCTCGTTCGCGATCGTCGCAGCGGCGTAGCAGCCGGCGGTGCCGGCGCCCGCCACGACGACGTCGTACTCGTCGATATCCATTACCGGACCGTGTCGTGCCCCCGGCAAAACTCTTTGCTCCCGTTTCGGTCGGATCTCCGGGAACGGATTGTCCTCATTCGCCGCTCCTCGACCGATCCGAACCCGTGCCTAACTGTTCAGGCTCGACGTTTAACGGCCTCGAAGCGAACGACAGGGACATGGGCCAACTCGAACACGTCGACGCCGACCGCCTCCGGGCGTGGCTCCCGGAGGTCCGGTCGGCCGAGGCGACCGCGGCGCTGATGGTCGCCGTCGCGTACGACAGAGGGATCGGCACGGCGGAGCTCGCCTCGTGGTACGGCCGCTCGGAGGAGTGGGTCGAGGAGACGGTCGACGCGCTCGACTCCGGGCGGCTCGTCTCGACCGTCGCCCGCCTCGAAGGGGTCGACGTCGAGGCGGTCGCCGCCGAGTCGAACCTCGCGCCGTCGACGGTCCGCGACTGGTTCGACGGCCTCGCCGACGAGCCGGTCCCGGAGGCGGCCGACGTGGTCCGGCGGTACGCGGAGGGGTCCGTCGAGCCGGTGCGGACCGGGTCGCCGTCGACCGTTTACCACCTCGACCACGAGACGCTTACCGAGCGCGGCTGGTCGCTCGACGACGAGGGCCTCTTCGAGAAGGCGGCCGAGGCCGACCTCGACCTCCCGGAGTACGGCCGCTTCCTCGTCGAGCCCGGCGAGTCGATCCTCGAGGCCGCCGAGCGCGGCGGGCGGTCGTGGCCGTACGCGTGCCGCGGCGGCGCCTGCTCGAACTGCGCCGTGGTCGTCGTCGAGGGCGACGTGGCGATGCCGGGGCAGTCGATCCTCTCGGACGAGCAGATCCGGGAGACGAACGCGCGCCTCTCCTGCGTCGGGGTGCCGATCACCGAGGAGGTGAAAGTCGTCACGGGCGTCGGCGACACCGACGCGTTCGCCGACCTGCGGCTACCGTCGCCGACCGACGAGACGGGAGCGTCGGACTGACGGCGGACGCGTTCCGACGTGAGCCGGCCGCGAGAAAGCGCCGGAGCGGACCAGCGTGGAAAACCGCTCGACAGCTTCGATTACTCCTCGGTCTCGTAGTGTTCGCCCGCCGCCTCGGGGAGCCGCGTCCGACCGACCAGCGCGAGCACGACGATGACGACCACGAAGGGCGTGATCCGGATGAGCTGGCGGGGGACCCCGATCCCCTGCGTCTGGAGGACGGTCTGGAGCGCGTCCAACCCCGCGAACAGCATCGTCGAGAAGAACGTCCCGACCGGGTTGTAGTTGCCGAACAGGTACGCCACGATGGCGATGAACCCCTTCCCGTTGACCATCGTCGGGCCGTTCCCGGTGAACAGCCCGAGGTCGAGCGACAGCGCCGCGCCACCCATCCCCGCGAGCGCGCCCGAGATCAGCACCGCGGCGTACCGGACGCGGGTGACGCTCACGCCGGCGGTGTCGAGCGCCTTCGGGTTCTCGCCGCTGGCGCGGATCCACCGGCCGAACGCGGTCCGCTCGAACACGTACCACGACCCGGCGACGGCGACGAACAGCATGTACACGGACGGCGACGCCGAGAACAGCGCGCCGAAGAACGGGATGTCGGCGAGCACCGGCACCGATATCGACCCCGTCGTCGCGACGGTCGGGGAGTTCGGGCTCCCGTAGAACACCTGCGAGGCGAACGGGGCGAGCCCGAGCGCGATGAGCCACACCGCGAGCCCGGCGATGATCTGGTCCGCCCGGAACCCGATCGTCACGACGGCGAAAAGCGCCGCGAGCAGCGTGCTCGCGACCACTCCCCCGGCGTAGCCGACCCAGACCCCGCCGGTGACGTCGGCGACGTAGACGGCGCTGAACGCCGAGATGATCAGGAGCCCTTCCAGCCCGATGTTGATCACGCCGGACTTCTCCGCGAAGATCCCCCCGAGGGCCGCGAACGCAATCGGCACCGAGAGCCGCAGCGCCGAGGCGAGCGTGAACCGGCTCGTGAGCGCGTCCGCGAGCGTCCCGGCGACCGAGTCCGGGAAGACCAGCCCGGCGAGAAGCAGCGCGACCACCGCGGCGACCGTCGCGCCGGCGAAGAGCGCGCGGGCCGAGTACCGCTCGAAGATCGACTCCCGCTCGGGGCCCGACTCGGTCGCCGAACCGTCGGCGGACGCGTCACTCATCCGTCTCACCTCCGTCGGTCGGGACGCCGCCGTCGGTCGCGGCCGCCTCCGGCTTCCGTCCGGTCCCCGGGAACCCGCGGGCCAGCAGCCGGAAGAACTCCGGCATCGCCACGAACAGGATGATCAGTCCGCGGAGGACCCCGACGAGCTGCGGCGGGACGTCGGTGGCGAACTGGACGACCGTCGTCCCGCTCTTCAGCACGCCGAAAAGCAGCGCGGCGATCCCGACGCCGAGCGGGTTGTTCCCGGCGAGGATCGAGACGGTGATCCCGTCGAAGCCGTACGAGGGGATCCCCGTCTGGAACGTGCCGAGCACCATCATCACGTACATCGCGCCGGCGATCCCGCCGAGCGCGCCCGAGAGCGTCAGGCTCGCGACGACGGTGCGCTTGGCGTCGACGCCGCCGTACTCGGCCGCCTCGGGCTGGACGCCGCTCGTGCGCACGTCGTACCCGAAGGCCGTGTGTTCGAGGACGTAGTACAGCGCGCCGAGCGCGAGCAGCCCGAAGGCCAGCGCGACCAGCGAGAAGTCTTGGCGCGCGCCGAACAGCACCGCCGGGAACTGCGCGAACTCGGGGAGGGGGACCGTCTGGTTGGCAGCGCTCTCGGGGTCTTTGAACACGCCGCTGACCAGATACAGCGCGACGCCGGTCGCGATGAAGTTGAGCATGATCGTCGTGATCACCTCGTTGGCGTCGGCGTACGCCTTCAACAGGCCGGGGATCGCGCCGTAGAGGCCGCCGAACACCGCCCCGACGAGGAGCCCGAATGGGATCAGCACGACGGTCCCGACGACGCCCGACACGAGCGACGACGCCCAGAGGACGCCGAGCGCGGTCGCCAGCCCCCCGACGACGAGCTGGCCTTGGGTTCCGATGTTGAAGATCCCGGCGCGGAACGCCAAGGCGACGGAGAGCCCGGTGAATATCAGCAGCGTCGTCTCGCGGAGGGTGACCGCGAACTGCCCGTTCGGCGACCAGCCCCCGCTGAGGGGGTCGCCCAGCGCCCCGAGGAAGAGGCGGTCGAACACGACGACGGGGTCGTAACAGAACCCGGTCCCGAAGTAGTACACCGCCTCGCCGGCGGTACAGGTCGTCATGCGCCCGGCGACGAGAACGAGCACCGCGCCGATGAGCACGGAGAGCACGAGCGCGGCCGTGCTGATCAGGATCCGCTCGGTCGCGGACGCCGTGGCGAGCCGAGAGAGCGCCTGCCGCACGCGGTCGGCGGCGCTCACGCCCGCTCACCGTCCGTGGGGTCCGCGCTGTCGACCGGCTCGTCCCGATCCCGCTCGCCGGAGCCGCCGCCTTCCGTCTCGTCGGGGTCCCCGCCTCCCGCGTCCGGGTCGACCGCCGCGTCGACGTCGGTCGCGGTCGGCTCGCCGTCCCCGGCGTCGCCCCCCGGCCGCTCGCCCGCCATCAGCAGGCCGAGCTCCTCTTCGGTCGTCTCGTCGGGGTCGACCACGTCGATGAACTCGCCCTCGTAGATGACCGCTAAGCGGTCCGAGAGTCCCTGTACCTCCTCCAGCTTGGAGGAGACGAGGAGGACCGCAACGCCCTGCTCGCGGAGCTCCAGCAGCCGCTCGTGGATGAACTCGATCGAACCGACGTCGACGCCGCGCGTCGGGTGCGAGGCGACGACGAACTCCGGGTCGCGCTCGAACTCCCGACCGACGATGAACTTCTGCTGGTTGCCGCCGGAGAGCGACTCCGCGTCCGCGTCGGCGTCCGGCGGCCGGACGTCGTACTCGTCGATGATCGCCTCCGCGCGGTCGCGCGTCCTCGGCCAGTCGATCCGGCCGCCGGCGGCGAGCTCCGGGTCGTGTTGGCTCCCCAACAGCCCGTTCTCGACGAGGTCGAACTCCATCACCAGCCCGCGCTCCTGACGGTCCTCGGGGACGTACGCCATTCCGGCGTCGATCCGCTCGCGCCGCGACGCGGTCGTCACGTCCTCGTCGCGGAACCGGACCTCGCCCGCGTCGACCGACTGGAGCCCGGTCACCGCCTCGACGAGCTCCGACTGGCCGTTGCCGTCCACGCCGGCGATCCCGAACACCTCGCCGCCCCGCACGTCGAAGGAGACGCCGTCGACCGCCCGGACGCCGCGGTCGTCCTCGACGACGACGTCCGAGACCGACGCGACGACGTCGCCCGTCTCCGCGGCCCCGTGATCGACGTCCATGAGCACCTCGCGGCCGACCATCAGCTCCGCCAGCTCCTCCTGGCTCGTCCCGTCGGCGTCGACGGTCCCGACCTTCCGCCCGTCCCGGAGGACGGATATCTCGTCGGCCGCGCGCATCGCCTCGCCCAGCTTGTGGGTGATGAAGATGATCGTCTTCCCCTGCGCGGTGAGCTCCTCCAGCACCTCGAACAGCTCGTCGACCTCCTGCGGCGTCAGCACGGCGGTCGGCTCGTCTAGGATCAGCGTCTCGGCGCCGCGGTACAGCGCCTTCAGGATCTCGACGCGCTGCTGTTCCCCGACGGAGACGTCCTCGATCCGCGCGTCGGGGTCGACGTCGAAGCCGTACCGGTCGGAGAGGTCGACGACGGCCTCCCGGGCCGCGTCTCGGTCGACGGCGAGCCCGCCCCACTTCCGCGGCTCGTTGCCGAGCGTGATGTTCTCGGTGACGGTCATCGGGTCAACGAGCATGAAGTGCTGGTGGATCATCCCGACGCCGGCGTCGATCGCGTCCCGCGGCGAGCCGAACGCCTTCGGCTCCCCGTCGAGCCGAACCTCTCCCGACGTCGGTTCGTAGAGGCCGTAGAGGACGTTCATCAACGTCGTCTTCCCGGCCCCGTTCTCGCCGAGGAGGGCGTGTACGGTACCGCGTTCGACCTCGAGGTCGACGTCGTCGTTCGCCACGACGCCGGGGAACCGCTTGGTTATCCCGTCGAGGTGGACGGCTGTGGCCATTGTCTGGTTCTCTCTGGTTCGAGGGGGCGTGAATATGTTTGGATATGGGTCGGACCGCGCGACGCGCCCCACGGCGGCGGCCGGTCCGTGGAGCCCTACGTGTCCGAGGGCGACGAGGGAACGTCGATATCGCCGGCGATGATGTCCTCCCGGGCGCTCGCGACCTCGTCGCGCACCTCTTGGGGGATCTCGGAGCCGAGCTGGTCGCCGTAGACGAGCGCCACGCCGTCGTTGTCGAGCCCGAGCGTAATGTTCGAGCCGCCGGGGAACTCGCCCTCGACGGTCGCCTCGATCGCGTTGTAGACGGCGGTGTCGACGCGCTTGACCATGCTCCCGAGGATGACGTCGGCGTAGTCGGGGCGCGTGATCGACTGGTCGCGGTCGACGCCGATCGCGAACTTCCCCTGCTCCTGTGCGGCCTGGAACACGCCGGTGCCGGTGTTGCCCGCGGCGTGGTAGACGATGTCAGCGCCGCTGTTGTACATCGAATTCGCCGCCTCGCGACCCGCAGCGGGATCGCTGAAGCTCCCGGTGTAGTTGACGCTGACGTCGACGTCGTCGGCGCCGGCGGCGACGCCCGCCTGGAAGCCGGCCTGGAACTTCTGGATCAGGGAGGACTCGACGCCGCCGACGAACCCGAGGTTCGTGGAGTCGCCCTGGGTGGAGCCGGCGCCAGCCGAGAAGTCGCGGGTGGTGAGCAGGCTCGCCATCAGGCCCGCGAGGTACGACCCCTCGTGCTCCCGGAACGTGTAGCTCGCGACGTTGTCCGCCTCGACGACCTCGTCGACGATCATGAAGTCCTGATCGGGGTACGACTCGGCGGTTTCCGAGAGCGAGTCGGCCTGGAGGAAGCCGATACAACACACCAGGTCGTAGTTCGGGTCGGTCGAGCTCGCGAACTGCTGCTGGAACGTGCTGAACTGCGCCACCTCGTCCGGCTGGGCCTCTCCGAACGAGATGCCCAGCTCCTCTTCCGCTTCGAGCGCGCCCTGTTGGGCCTGGTCGTTGAACGACCCGTCGCCGAGGCCGCCGGTCGCGTACACCATCCCGACGTTCGCCGCCGGGGCGCTCTCGCCGTCGGACCCGTCGGAGCCGTCCGAGTCGGTCGAGCCGTCTGATCCGTCTCCGCCCTCACTCGGGCCGCCGCTACATCCGGCGAGGCCGACCAGGCCCGCCGCGCTTGCCGCCTTGATGAACCGCCGCCGATCGAAGTCGGATGTCATCTCGTTCCTATCCCCGTCGGAACGCGGCATAAATTCGTCGTTCCGAGGGCAGCGATGTGACACGTTCGTGAAGGGACTCGGCCGAATACCGGGCAAAATCCCCGCCGATCCCCGTGATCCGATCCACGAATCCGAATTTTACACGGTCGTGAACGTGGCGACGGGATCGACGGAGTACCGCGCCCGGACCGTCGGCCCGACCTACGCCGCCGCGACCGCGTCCTCGACGACGCCCTCGACCTCGGCGACGAGGGCGTCGACGTCGTCGCTCTCGGCGTACACGCGCACGTACGGCTCCGTGCCCGAGGGTCGCACGAGCGTCCACGAGCCGTCCTCGAACTCCAGCCGGACGCCGTGGTCGGTGTCGACCGCGGCGTCGGGGAACGCGTCCGGCAGCGCCGTCTCCAGCCTGTCCATCACGGGTTCCTTCGCGTCGTCGGGGCACGAGACGCTCACCTTCCGATACGGGCGCTCTGTGACCGGCTCTCGGAGCGCGTCGAGCCCCTCGTCGGCGACGAGGCGCGCGATCACCGCCGCGGAGGCGACCCCGTCGATCCACCCGCCGAAGGCGACGTGGACGTGCTTCCACGGCTCGGCCGCGAACACGACGCGCGTCTCGGCGCCGACCTCCCCGGCGGCGCCCGCCTCGCCGACCGCACCGGCCTCGCCGAGCGCGCCGGCCGTGCCGGCTTCCTCCCGAACGGCCGCGATCCCTTCGTGGAGCGCGCCGAGTCGCACGCGCTCGACGCGCCCGCCGGCCTCCCGGACGCGCTCGTCGATCCGGCCGGAGGCGTTCGGCGTCGTCACGACGACCGGGTCCGCCGCGTCGCTCGTCCGAGTGTACCGCTCCGCCAGCACCGCGAGCACCGTGTCCTCGTGGACGACCTCGCCGTCCGCGTCGACGATCACGATCCGGTCGGCGTCGCCGTCGTGGCCGATGCCGAAGGCGAACCCCTCGGCATGGCCCGCTTCGCCTGCCCCGTCGTCGCCTCCCTCAGCGCCGTCGCCGTCCCTCCGGTCGCCCGTCGGCCGCCCCGGGTTCTCGACGCCCTCGTTGGCGTCCGCGACGAATGCGCGGAGGTCGGCGAGCGTCTCCGGCGTCGGCTTGCTCCCGCGGCCGGGGAAGTGACCGTCGACGTTGCCGTTGAGCGTGACGACGTCGGCACCGAGCTCGCGGAGGACGGTCGGCGTCGCGGGCGCACTCATCCCGTTGCCGCAGTCGACCGCGACCCGGAGGCCGTCGAGGGGGGCGCCGAATCCCGCCGCGTACTCGCGCACGTCGTCGAGGTAGTCGCCGAGCGGATCGGCTCGGGTCGCCTCGGTCCACTCGTCCCACGGGGCGACCGGCTCCTCGTCGGCGACCCGCGACTCGACGGCGCGCTCCGCGTCGCGGTCGAACTCCGTCCCGTCGCGGAAGAGCTTGATCCCGTTGTCGGTCGGGGGGTTGTGCGAGGCGGTGAGCATCACGCCGTAGCGACCGCGCGAGGCGTGCGCGAGCGCCGGTGTCGGGAGTCGCCCGGCGCGGCGCACGGCGACGCCGCCGGCGGCCAGCCCGGCCTCCATCGCGGCCGCGAGCGCCGGGCCGGTCACCCGGCCGTCGCGGGCGAGGACGACCGTGGGTTCGGGGCTCGACTCGGAGGGCGACCCCTCGCTTCGCGATCGGATCTCGGCGGCCACGGCTCGCCCGACGGCGAGCGCGAGCGCCGGCGTGACGCGCTCCTCGACGCCGCCGCGTATCCCGGCGGTTCCGAACAGGTCCATGTCGCCCACCTCGGCGCCCGGGAGTTAGTAGGCGTCGGTTGCGGGCGCGGGTCGGTCGAATGTCGGTCGCGGGCGGGCCGTTTAACAAGCAGGCGGTCGCACGACCGAGCGATGACCGACCGCGTTCGCGCGCACGTCTTCGTTTCCGGCCGCGTTCAGGGCGTCTTCTACCGAGCGAGCACCCGCGACGCCGCCCGCGAGGCGGGCGTCGACGGCTGGGTGCGGAACCTCGACGACGGCCGGGTCGAGGCCGTCTTCGAGGGTCCCGAGGGAGACGTCCGCGACATGGTGGCGTGGTGCGAGACCGGAAGCGAGGCCGCCGAGGTCGAGGACGTCGACGTCGAGTACGGCGAGCCGGAGGGCGAGGACGAGTTCGAGATCAGGCGGTGACGCGGCCGGGTCAGTCGTCGTCCGCGGGCGTCGACTCTCCGGCTCCGGGGGCGGCCTCGGCGCCCCGGCCAGCTCCGTTTCGAACGCCGAGCTCCTCCAACGCGCGCAACACGACGATCGCCTCCACCACGTCGCGCCCCTCGGTGTAGGGGTCGTCGACCGCGTCGAGGGTCGCCTCGGCCTCACTCGCGAGCCGCGCCTCCAGTTCCGTCTGGTCCGTCTCGGCCTTCGTCGCCGACAGCAGCGCCTCGTGGTCCTCGCGGAGGTCCAGGGAGACGTGCGCCGCGTTACACCGCGAGAGGGGGTGTGTGTCCATCTCGATCGCGAGGTCGCTCACGAGGTCCCAGTCGTCGGCGCAGAAGCGCAGGGTGACGGTGCCGACCACGTCACGCCACGCGATCGGCCCGCCGTTCTCCATCAGCCGGAGCGCGCGCGGCGGCACGGCGATCCGGGTGTGGGTGTCGTCCCGGCCGCACAGACAGCAGGGAGTGTTCTTCAGTCCGGCGTACACGCCGATCGCTACGCGCCGGAGAGGGGTGTGCGTTTCGGCGGCGGAGTGCCCTTCGGCCGCGCCGGGAGCGCCGTCGACGACTCGCGACCGCACAGAGTACTCACGCCGTCGATGGAAGAAAGGTCACGATGAGACGTCCGTCGCCGAAGCTCCTCGCGGCTGGGGGCTTCGGCGGTGTTCGCCGTCGATCGACTGGCAGCTATTTATAACCGATCGGGGAGCGCCTGATGCGATAGCGCTGTCACGTCTATTTAAAAGTCTACTTCCGAGCGACGATCCGGAGCACGTCCTCGTCGGCGAGTTCGTGCCCCTTCCCGACCTGCTGGTCGTCGTGTTTCGCGCTGTCGCCGGACACCCGCGCAAATTTAAACCGCTCGTCGAACTCGCCGCCGAGCTTCGAACAGGCGTCGCCGACGGTGTCGCCCTCGAAGAGGATGAGGGGCTCCTCGTAGTCGACGCCGCGTCCCGGCTTGTCCATGTAGATCCGAATCACGCCCAGCTCCTTCCAGAGGCGCTCCTTGAGCCCGTCGAGGCCGAGTTCCTTCTCGGCCGAGATGAAGAGCACGTCGTCGGGGTCGAGGTCGCGCTCGCGCAGTTCCTCCTTCACCGTCGGGAGATAGCTCTTGTCGATGAGGTCCGCCTTGTTGACGGTGACCATCGAGGGGAGGTACTCCCGGTTGTCCATCACGGCGTCGACGAGTTCGTCGATCGTGAGGTCGTGGGGGATCGTCACCTTCGCGTTGACGTAGCCGTACTCGCGGAGGACCTGCTTGACCGTCTCCTCGTCTAAGCTCACGTCGTCGCTCATCGTCACGCCGAGCCCGTCCTTGTGCGTCTTCCGGATGTTGATGTTCGGCGGCTCGGTGTCGAGGCGGATGTTCGTCGCGTACAGCTCCTCGCGCAGGCGGTCGTACTGCTCGATCTCGAAGACGGAGAGCATGAACACGACCAGATCCGCGGTCCGGACCACCGAGAGCACCTCCTTCCCGCCGCCGCGCCCGCCCGCGGCGCCCTCGATCAGCCCCGGCACGTCGAGGATCTGGATGTTCGCGCCGCGGTACTGCAGCATGCCGGGGTTGACGTCGAGGGTGGTGAACTCGTAGGAGCCGACCTCGCTGTCGGCGTTGGTGAGGGCGTTGATGAGGGTGGACTTGCCGACGCTCGGGAAGCCGACGAGGGCGACCGTGGCGTCGCCGTGCTTCTCGACCGCGTAGCCGTGGCCGCCGCCGGCGGAGGACTGGTTCTCCAGCTTCTCCTTCTTCTCCGCGAGCTTCGCCTTCAGACGCCCGATATGAGCCTCGGTGGACTTGTTGTAGGGCGTCTCGGCGATCTCCTCGCGGAGGTCCTCGATCTCCTCCTCCAGTCCCATTACCCGTCTCTCGGCCGGTCGGCTCGTTAAAGGTGTTCCTTCGAACCGCCCGCATGGCGGCGCGGACCGCACCGCCCGCCCGGCGGCGCGGACTAGACCGCCCGACCGCGCTCCGCGAACCGACGGATCGTCGCCGTAGGAGTGGTTGGACCGCCGATACTTCGACACGGTTATATCGGCGCCGAATAATCCCAACCCACGCCGAATGCCAGACCCGTCGAGCCTCCGTGACAGCACGCAGATCGTCCTCCCGCGCCGCGCGCTCGACGGTCACCGAGAGTCCCTCGAAGCCCGGTTCACCGTCACCGTCGTCGAGACGGCCGAACAGTACCGGATCATCGGCAGCCCGGTCGAGATCAAGGCCGCGAGCGACTACCTCACGCGCAACGGCGTCGCCGTCGCGTAGCCGTTTTCACCTCCCCATTCTGCCGAACCACTCCGCCGTCCGCCCGTTCGGAGGGTTAAAGTCGCCGCTCGCCGAGGCCACGTGACGATGGTCTCTCGCCGGTCGCTGCTCGCCGCGGGCGTCGCGGGTCTCGGCGGGACCGCCGGCTGCGCCGCCGTTCCGTCCGGCCTCGACGCGGGCGACCCTGCCGCTGACGACGGCGACGCCGACGACGGACCCCTCGGCGACGCACGGATCGGCTTCGTCGGCGACCTGATGCTCGGACGCAGCGTCGCCGACCGCTGGGCCGAGAGCGACGACCCGGCGGGCGTCTGGGGGACGACGCTCCCGCGGCTCCGCGATCTCGACGCGCTCGTCGGCAACCTGGAGTGTTGCGTCTCCGACCGCGGCGAGCGCTGGCCGGACAAGGCCTACTACTTCCGGTCGCCGCCGTCGTTCGCGATACCCGCGCTGGAGGCGGCGGGCGCCTCCTTCGTCTCGCTCGCCAACAACCACGTCCTCGACTACCGGGAGCCCGCCCTCCGCGACACCCGAACGCACCTCGCGGACGCCGGGATCGCCCGCGCCGGCGCCGGCACGAACGCCGACGCGGCGCTCGAACCCGCGACGTTCGAGGCCGGCGACCTCACCGTCGCCGCGTTCGGACTCACCGACCAGTCGACGGCGTTCGCGGCGACCGACGACCGCCCGGGCACCGCGTTCGCGCGCCTCGACCCCGCCGTCCGCGAGACGCGCGCCCTCGTCGGCGACGTCCTCGACCGCGTCGCCGACCTCGGTCCGGACCTCGTCGTCGCCTCGCTCCACTGGGGCGCCAACTGGGAGACCGAGCCCCGCGCGGTCCACGAGCGGTTCGGCCGCTGGCTCGTCGAGCGGGGCGTCGACGTCGTCCACGGCCACAGCGCCCACGTCCTCCAGGGCGTCGAGGTGTACGACGGGAGGCCGATCATCTACGACGCGGGCGACTTCGTGGACGACTACGTCGACTACGTCGACCGCGAGGGCGTCCGCAACAAGCGCAGCGCGCTGTTCGAGCTCGTCGTCCGCGACGGCGACCCCGCCGCGCTCGACGTCCGCCCGACCGAGATCGTCGACGAGACCGCGACGCTGGCCGACGGCGACGTCGCCGAGTGGGTTCGGGAGACGGTCGCCCAGCGCTCCGCGGCGTTCGGGACCGACGTCGAGGGCGTCGACGGCGAGCGCGACGGCGGCCGGTTGCGGATCCCGCTGGGCGGCGACTGACCTCGTCGCCCGCCCGAGTCGCCCCCGCGCCCTGCTGGGGTCCAAACCCTATTGCGTTTCGTACCCTAACGTCGGCCGTGACGAACACCAACCGCGAGTGGCTTCTCGCCGAGCGGCCGACCGGCGAGCCCGATCGGGACAGCTTCGAACTGCGCGAGACGGACGTCCCCGACCCCGCGCCGGGCGAACTCCTCGTCCGGACGCGGTTCCTCTCCGTGGACCCGTACATGCGCGGCCGGATGCGAGAGGGGGAGTCGTACGCCGAGCCGTGGGACGTCGGCGACGCGCTCAGGGGCGGCGTCGTCGGCGAAGTGGTCGAGGCGGAGAGCGACGCGTACGACGCGGGCGACCTCGTGACGGGCGAGGGGACGTGGGCCGACTACGCGACCCTCGACGCCGACGACGTCGCGCCGGTCGACCCGAGCGTCGCCGCCCCCGAGGCGTACCTCGGCGTCCTCGGAATGCCCGGCCGAACCGCCTACTTCGGGCTCCTCGAAGTCGGCGAGCCCAAGCCCGGCGACACGGTCGTCGTCTCCGGGGCGGCGGGTGCGGTCGGCTCCGTCGTCGGTCAGATCGCGAAGCGCAACGGCTGCCGCGTGGTGGGCTTCGCCGGCAGCGACGAGAAGACCGACTGGCTCACCGAGGAGCTCGGCTTCGACGCCGCGATCAACTACAAGTCGACCGACGACTACCGCGCCGCGCTCGACGAGGCCGCGCCCGACGGCGTCGACGTGTACTTCGACAACGTCGGCGGTCCCATCACGGACGCCGTGTTCACGAAGCTGAACCTCGACGCGCGCGTCGCGGTCTGCGGCCAGATCGCTCACTACAACGACGAGAAGGTCCCGACCGGACCGCGCAAGCTCCCGGGGCTGATCCCGGTGCGGGCCAAGGTCGAGGGGCTGCTCGTCGGCGACTTCGCAACCCGCTTCGGCGAGGCGAGCGAGCGGCTGGGTGAGTGGGTCGCGAGCGGCGACCTGGAACACCGCGAGACGGTCGTGGAGGGGCTGGAGAACGCCCCCGACGCCTTCCTCGGCCTGTTCTCCGGCGACAACATCGGCAAGCAGGTGGTGCGGGTGTCGGCGGCGGACGCGGAGTAACGACGCCGGCTCAGTGCCGCCCCATCCCACCACATCCCACCCATCCCATCCACCGCTCCGCGCCGGTGAGACGCGCGCCGATCGGAGCGTAACGCAAAAACGCCAACAGGGCGTAGCACAGCCGTGCTGTTCGCGACCCACCTCCTCATCGGCGCGCTCGTCGCGCGGAACCGCTTCCCGGTGCCGTGGGTCGTCGCGGGCGCGGCGCTCCCGGACCTCGTCGACAAGCCGCTGGCGATGCTCGGACACGTCCCCACCTATCACTCCGTCGCCCACTCCGCGCTGTTCGCGAGCGTCCTCGGCGCCGGGTGGCTGGCGGCCCGTCGGTACGGCGCCGCGTCGGCCACCGGAGCCGTCGCGGCGGTCGGCGTCGGCTGGGCGACGCACCTCGTCGCGGACGCCGCCCACATCAGTATCAACGGCCGACCGGAGAACACGGTGTTCCTCCTCTGGCCGGTCGTTCGGAGCTGGAACTCCATCGGGGCCGGTCCCGGGTCGTTCGCGCTCCAGTACCTCTGGACGCCGTCGTTCTACGTCGAGGTCGCGATATGGCTGTTCGCCGGCGCGCTCCTGTTGCGCGACGGCCCGCCGGAGATCGGCGCGTGACGCCCCCTACTCGACGTATTCGAGGGCGCGCAGCTACTCGACGTATCCGAGTGCCCGCAGGTGCGACTCGTCGAGACCGGAGAGGTACTGCTCGTCGCCGACGAGACCGCCCGCCTCGGCGGCCCGTTCGAGCAGCCCCTCGGGGACGCCCGTCGCCGCCGCGCCGTCGCCGTACGGTTCCCCGACGACCGTCTCCGCGGCCGGGTCGCCCACCTCGTAGCGGGCGTGGACCACGTCGGTGCCGTCCGCCGTCCGCCGCCCGAACAGCTTCTCCCCGTCCGCCCGGCGGACCCCGCGGACGACTCCCTCGGCCGTGAGCGTCCCCGCGACCGTCTCGACGTACTCCCGGCCGAACGCCGTCGGCGGCGCGGCCGCTCCCGGTTCGGGTCGGAGCATACCGGGCAGGTCGACGAGCGAGACCTGCTCGTCCACGGTCGACTCCGGCCAGTCGGGCCGCGCGACGACGAGCGGGACGCGGACGAGCGACTCCCACGAGGCCGGCGGCAGGTGGCCGAACACTCCCCGCCCGGGGTCGAGGCACTCCCCGTGGTCGGCCGTCACCGCGAGCACGTCCCGGTCGGGCCTGTACAGCCCCCGCTCCCGGAGTTCGCTCACGAACTCGACGACCGACCCGCCGAGGTGTTCGCAGGCCCGGCGGTACAGCCGCGCGACCGGCTCGGCCTCGTCCCGGTCCACGTCCGCGGCGTCCCCTATCGTGAGGCTCCGGCTCATCGCGGCCGCCCGGTCCGAGTCGAGCGTCCCGGCCGCCTCGCCGTCGCTCGGGACGTAGTAGGGACTGTGGGTGTCCATGTAGTGGAGCCAGCAGAACACCGGGTCGGTCTCCCCCGACAGCGCCTCCAGCGCGCGCTCGTGGAGCCGCGCCGCCGGCCGGTAGTAGGGGTCAGCGAGCCCGAGACGGCGCAACGTCGGCCAGAGGCGCCGGAAGTACGCCTGCTCGACCGGCCGGGTCACCCCGCGCGGAAGCAGGTCGTCCAACAGGTTGCTCAGCCCGCCGGCCTCCCCGACGGACCGCTCGGTCAGCGCGTCGGCGGCGAGGGGGTTGTCGGTCAACACCCGCGTGCGGTAGCCGTCGCCCGAGAGCGACGACGGGAGCAGCGGGTCGTCGACCGCCCCTTCCTCGTCGATGAACCGCCCGGTCGCGAGCGCCGGGATCGAACTGGCCGTGTGCGAGGCCGGCGCGACAGCGTTCGCGAACCGGGTCCCGCCCGTCCGCTCCGCGACCGCCTCGACGAGTTCGGTCGCGTGATCCGCCCTGAGCGCGTCGGCGGACAGGAGAAAGACGTTCGGCGGGCGTGGCATCTGGCCGCAGTACGCCGCCGCTGAGGTTATATCTGTTGTCGCCGCAGGATTCGACACCTCGCGGTGCGGCGTCGCCGAGCGATTCCCGAGGAGAGGCGTGCGCGGGACCGGATTCGAACCGAACCCAGACGTGCTCGCTTCGCTGCGCGCGTCTGGGAGGGTTCGAATCCTCGCAACGATGAGTCTCCTCGCGAACTGCTCGGAGACACATGCGCGGGACCGGATTCGAACCGAGGCGAGAAATGCTCGCTCACTCCGTTCGCTGCGCCTTTCTCGCTGGGCTCAAATCCGCTCCTGCTCCCTCGCTCAGTCGCTACGCTCCTTCGCTCAGTGCGCGGGACCGGATTTGAACCGGCGGACCCCTACGGGATAGCGTCCTAAGCGCTACGCCTTTGGCCTGGCTCGGCAACCCGCGCGCGAGTACCCGTACCCGAGTGGTTCAAAAATAGTTGTCGCTACCGACCCGCCGCGCCCCGATTCCCCGCTCAGATGTCGGTGTCGAACGGCAACAGATCGAGTACCGCCTCCTCGCCGACTCGATCGAGGAGCCACTCCGCGAACAGCACCGCGGCGACCCCGAGCCCCATTCCGAAGAGGGTGTCGGAGAGGTAGTGCGTCCCGAGGTAGATCCGCGAGAAGGAGATCAGTCCGGCGAAGCCCGCGGCGACCGCGAACGGGAGCTCGTCGGAGTTGCGCGCGATCGCCGCGTACGCCGTCACTGCGGCCGCGTGTCCCGAGGGGAACGAACTCGTCACGCCGGTGTCCCCCTCGGTGATACAGATCGGATTCGGTGGGAACGGGCGGTCGACGAGCGACATCAGCCCCCAGACGACGACGCCGAGCAGCGACAGCGCGACGACGCTTTTGACGAACTCCTCGCGCCAGCCGGCGAGGTAGAACAGCCCGACGAACACGACCCCGGCCGTGACGGATCCGAGCCCGGTCATCGACGTCATCATCACGGTCAGAAGCGACGTGCGGATCGCCCCGACGAACTCGACGGCGAGATGGTCGAACGTCTGGACGGCGTTCAGAACCGCTCCGAGAAGGGCGAACATGAGTGATCGATCCTATCGGCCGAACGACCATAGAGGCCGCGCTCACCGGCAGAACTCGCAGTCGCAGTACGCGTCGCAAACGGGGTTGTCGCAGTCGGCGCCGCGGGCCGAGCAGCGTTCGCGGCCGTGTCGGATCAGGAGGACGTGAAGCGGGTAGATCAGCTCGTCGGGCACCCGTCCGTCTAACACCTCGTGCGCGCGCTCGTTCGACGCCGACTCCGGCACCAGGCCGAACCGCTTCGAGACGCGCTCGACGTGCGTGTCGACCGCCATCGTCGGCTTTCCGAAGTGGAAGTTCAACACGACGCTGGCGGTCTTCGGGCCCACGCCCTTGATCTCGGTGAGCCAGCCTTTCGCCTCGTCGGTCGGCATCGCGTCGAGGAACGCCAGCGAGTACGCGCCGCCGGTCTCCTCGCGGATCGCGGTCAGCGCGCGCTGGATTCGGGCCGCCTTTTGCTCGGCGAGCCCGGCGACGCGGATCGTCTCCTTCAGCTCCTCGTGGTCGGCGGCCTCGATCGCGGCGAAGTCGTCGTAGCGGTCGAACAGCGCCTCCGAGGCGCGCCGCGTGTTCTCGTCGGCGACGTTCTGCGAGAGGATCGTCGTCACGAGCTGGCGGACGCCCTCGCCCGGCTCGGCCGTCGGGTCCGCGCCGTGCTCGGCGACGCGGTCGACCGGCTCGTACAGCTCGACGAGGTCGTCGTGAAGCGCCCGGACCCGCGTCTCGTCCCACTGCTGTGTCGACATACGCGCGCTACGTGGGCGGGCGACTTGAGCGCGGCGGAGGCGGTGGGATCGTACGCTCCGAACGCGGTCGGAGCCGGGCCGCGGACGCGGTCGTTTATATCCCTTGCCGGCCAATCACCCCGCGTGTACCGGGCGAGCGACCGAGTCGACAACGAGGCGTGGATCGAGCTGGTCGAGGAGGCGTGCGTCTCGCTCGACCTCGACGAGGAGACGCGCTCGACCGCGGTGGACCTCTTCCTCTCCCGTGCGCCCGACGACGACCGCGGGAAGCGCGTCGCGGCCGCCGCCAGCCTCTACGCAGCCGGCCTGATCCGCGGCGAGGAGCGCTCGCAGTCCGCCGTCGCCGACGCGATGGACGTCTCGCGGCTCTCGGTCCAGCAGCGGTGGAAGCCGATCCTCGAAGACGCGGGATTTTCGCCGCCGTCGTGGTGAAATCTGGAAGATCCGGCGTTTGTCGGGCCCTCAAGCGGCCTGTCCGTAGCGTCCTCGACAGCGACAGATTTATTATTCGACGTAAAGTATCCTTTACTGTAAAGCGAGCTTTACATATAATCCACGCTCGCTTTACCTCCACCATGAGCGAACACACCACCTCCGCGACGACTCGGCCCTCCGCCCGAAAGCGGTACAAACGCATCGCGTACGGCCTGCTCGGCGCCGGTATCCTCGCGCTGTGGGTCGGCATCGCGCTCGATCGATTCGTCCTCGGCGTCGCCCTGTACTGGGCCGGCGGCCTCGGGATGGGGCTCGTCCAGCGGTTCAGCCCCGTCGAGCTGTACGACGAGCGCGACACGACCATCGAGCGCAAGGCGAGCCAGAACACGATGAACGTCTTCGCGTACGTCTTCATCCTCGGAACGCCCGGCGGGCTCGCGTTACAGGAGAGCGGACTGATCACGCTCCCGGGCGAGTTCTACGGCGCGACGTGGACGCTCTTCGCGGTCTTCGCCGTGTTCGGCGCGTCCGTTCTCTACCACAAGTACCGGACATGAGAAACGACATCAGCGACCGGCGCGCCGAGACCGACGAGAGTCAGGCCGACCTCGCGGCCGCGGTCGGAGTCACCCGCCAGACGATCAACGCGATCGAACGCGAGCGGTACGACCCCTCGCTGGAGCTCGCCTTCGAGTTGGCCGCCCACTTCGACTGCCGGATCGAGGACATCTTCGATCCGGCAGAAGAGGGTCGCTGAGCGGTCTCGGGATCGCACACTACGTGCCGTCTCCGGGTCTTCGTATCATATCGGGACAACGTATGATTCGATAAAATCGATGAGCTTGGCCTCCAGTTCGTTTCGGTCGGCGAAATATCGGAAGCGCAGGCTGTAGGCGTCGTCCATCTCATCGATCGACGCGCTGCTGAACTTCGGTTCGTACGTCTTCTGGTTCCCGCTGCTTCGTTCCGCTTCGGAAAAGATACAGAATGACCTCGGATCGCGTCGCCGTGAGCCGGGTTCTCGAAGTCTGAAGTACTCCGGAACCGCGCCAGCTTCGGCGCCGGTCCCAGTCGTGAGGCCCGCTTTGGTGAAGACGAACGCGTTCCCGTCGCTCGCCTTCGCGAACGCGACCGATTGATCGATTACCGCTAGTCCGGGTTCTGCGAACCCTTCGGTCGTGGTCTCTCCTTTCGTCGGAATATCGACGTCGCTGGCGATGAAGACCGCGGCTTGCGTCTTCTTCGAGACCTCTCGACAGATCGATCTGAGCGTGGCTTGGATCTCATCGGAAGCAGCAACGTCACCCTCGGGAGCGAGCGGATCTTGCGGGAGCGGATAGTCGTCGCCGGGATAGAGATACGACGGGTCCAGCAGCCGATACGGTCCCATCAAGAAGACGAGTACATCGGAGGAGTCCGCCCATGAGACGGAGTCGACGATGATGTCCCGAATCGGTGTTTCACCGTCGGTCTCGAGGTCCGCCATCATTCCGGGTGTCGTTACCGCTTCGTATATCAATACTGTCAGCAAGTTCTTAACATTCATTAAGTATATCCGCCTTGGCGTCCGACGTACGCGTATGAGCGAACGGGAAGCCGAGATCGAGGAACAGAGAGAAACGGTGGACGACCGCCCAGCGGGGTACGATCGAGTCGAAACGGAGCTACTCAACGATGCGCTCGATCTCGATCGCGAGGCGGAGCGGCTCAAAGCGATGGGCGAGCCGACCAGATTCACGCTCCTGTACTTACTGTCTCAGGAAGGACAGATCGGGAGCGGTGAGCTCGCAGACGCCCTCGATCGCCGTCAAAACGACCTGTACCACCACCTCGACACGCTAGAAGATGCGGGTCTCGTCGGAAAGTACCGAGACGGAAAGAGACGGATATACGAGTTGTCGCCGCTCGCGGAAGCGTTCGTCCCACAGCTATTCGAGGCGGTCAACGATCGAGCCGAGGCGGTATAAGGCGAGAGCTGTCGAGACACCCTCCCACGTATCCCGGCCCTACCGCGGCGTCGCGACGACGCCGAGGTGGTCCTCGTGGAACCGGTCGAGCCGCCGCGTCTCCAGAATCTCGTACGCGTCTCGGAGCCGATCGAGCGAGCCCTCGAACACCGTCTCCGGGTCCGCGGTCACGTCCTCGCTTCGCGCCTTGATCGCTAGCAGGAGCCGCCCGTCCTCGGCCAAAAACTCCGCGTTGCGCACGGCGACGTCTGCTTGCCCGCGCGTGGCAACGTCCTGAACGAGCGCGTCGACGTCGCTCTCGACGACGTGGGCGTACGTCTCCGGCCTCCGCGCGTCCTTGAGCAGCGGAAACAGCCGGTCGCGGGACGCCGCGGCGTCGAGCAGGTCCCGCGCCGGGCGGGGCGCGAACTCGACAGCGTAGGTGGGGCCCGCGAAGTCGGCGACGTGACTGACCGTCGTCCCGCTCGCGGCGCCGAGGTAGAGGACCGTCTCGCCGCCCGTCAAGCCCGTCTCCAACCCGAGTTCGAGCATCCCGCCGAGCTTCGACCGCTCGGGGTCCCACGCGCGCCAGCCGTCCGCGGTCGGCTCGCCGTACACGGGCTCGCCGCGGGTCGCCAGCCGTTCCTCGCCGCCGAACTCCCGGCGCTCGACGCCGTCGGGGAGTGCGGCGTCACTCATCGCCGTTACCCCCGTCGTTCGCCGCATCGTCCTCGGTACGCTTTCGGATCGTTGCCATCCGCTCGCGGAGGTCGTCGTGGAGCCGCTCGCGCCGCTCACCGGCGTAATGATCGGCGCGGGCGGCGAGCGTCAGCTTCCCAGCGAGCGCGCGCGCCGCGGAACCCCGGTCCTCGGGTCGCGTGCCGCGGACGAACTCGTGGGTGTAGATGATCCCGTGTTTCGGCGATGGCGCGCGCCCCGAGAGGTGCGCGAACAGCGCGTCCTCGGCGCCGAGCACCTGAACCGTGCCGGAGGGCTTCTTCGCGAGCGGCTCCAGCCCGCCCGCGAGCGCGATCAGCCGCGCGGCGAGCTCCGGCCCGGCCATCTCGGTGAGGTTCGGGGCGACCGCGGGCGCGATCCGACCGATCGTCTCGGCGAGCGCCGCCCGCTCGTCGTCGAGGCCGGCGGCGCGCTCGGCGAGTGAGACCGCCCGTCGCTCGACCTCGCTCTCGGGCTCGCGCGCCGCGATTTCTCGGGCGCCCTCGACTCCGGAGCCGACCTCGTCGAAGAGGCTTCCCGCCCACTCGACGGCGCGCTCGGCGAGCTCGTTGGCGACGCGCTCGGCGTCGTCCATGGCCCGAACCGCGTGGATCAGCTGCGCGTCGTCGGCGCGCTCGCGCTCCCGGACCGCCTCGCGGGTCGCGCGCGTCGTCGCGGCCTTGAGCCGGTCGTAGTACTCGTCGGCGTCGTCCGCGAAGCCGGACTCGACCGCGCGCGCGGGCCAGTCGGCGGGCGACGCGGCGCTCCCGTCACGCACCCGCGTCGCGGTCGCTCCGGCCGCGGCGGTGCCGTCGCTCTCCGTCTCGCTGTCGGTCTCGCCGGTCGCGTCCGACGGCAGCGCCTCGAACCAGCCGCCACCGCCGTCGGACGCAGTGCTCGCGTCCGGTCCGGCGTCGGTGTCGCTCATTGCCGGCGGCTACTCGCCCCGGCGGTATAGACGTTCCCGATGCGACCGGGGTCGCGCTCCCCCGGCCGTCACGTCACCGCGCCGCTCACGCCGCCGCGTCGCCCTCGGCGCCACTGTCGTCGCCGTCGGCGTCGTCCGATTTATCGGCGAACACCCCGCCCGCGCCCGACTTCAGTTCGGCGAGGGTCGCGCCCGCCAGCCCGCCGAGCGCGCCGCCCGTGCTGGCCGCGTTTCGGCTCCACAGCCCGCCGACCGCGGCGCCCACCGCGGCGCCGACGGCCGCGTACTTCGCCCTGCTCAACGAGTTTCGGATTCGGGATCCCATACTCCCCGTTTCTTGTCTGCTCATAAAAATGTGTCTGCGAAAACCACGAATTGGAGTGGTCGGCGCGGATAGCCCGATCGAGGCGGGTGGTCGGTGTGATGCGGTCGCCGTCGCTCCCGCTTACTGAAGGCGCTTCGTCGTCTCCACGAGGGGATGTCGCGCGTAGTCGACGACCTCGATGTCGCCGACGACGCGGAGCCCCTCCTTCTCCGCGGTCTTCGCCATCCCCAGGTCGACCGGGGTCTGCGGGACGATCACGTACGCGTCCATCGCCTCGATGCCGGCCTCGCGGGCGGCCATCGCCCGGTGGTGGCCGTCGGCCAGGTAGAGGGTGCCGCCGTTGTCGATGACGACGAGCGGCTCAGCGAGGCCGTGTTCGAGCTCGTACTGTCGCCCCTCCAGCTCGTCGGCGTACACGCGGGCCTGCGTCGGCGTCAGGTCCGCGATGGCGACCTCGCGGCGCTCCTCGTCGAGTTCGACGCCGTGGATCTGCGAGAGGGTCCGCATTAGCTTCCCGACCTTACCGGGCGTCGCGCGCTCGATCTGCGAGCGGACCACGTCGGTGTTCGAGATGATCCCGACGAGGTTGTCGGCGTCGTCGACGACCGGGAGCCGCTGGATGCCGGAGCGGAGGATTACCCGCGCGGCGTCGGTCACCTTCATGTCCGGGTGGGCGACGATCAGGTCCTCCGTCATCACCGTGAACACGGGGGCGTCGTCGTCCGCGAGCAGCAGGTCCCCGGCCGAGACGAACCCCTCCACGGTGCGGCCCTGCGTGACGGGGAACCCGTTGTGGCCGTCGCTGTCGGCCATGCGGCGCGCGACGGTCGCCACCGTCTCGTCCGGGCTGACCGTCTCCACCTCGCGGGTCATGTACTCCCCGACCGTCGGTTTCCCGCTCATCGTCCGCCGTAAACGTCCCCGGGATAAAAAGGGGGCGGGGCGACGGCTCGCTAACGAGGAACTGAGCGGGACAGGATAAGGAGGCGGAAAGAGAAGCCGCGGAACCGCTTACTGCGGGCTCGGGTTCGACGGGCCGGAGACGTTGCCGTCCTTCAGCGCCGACCCGGTGATCGACTTCAGCCGGGAGACGAGCGAGTCCTTCTCGGCCTCGCCTTCGAGGGCGATGTCGAGGACCTCGCTGATGTGCGAGACCGGGATGACCTCGATCATCTCCTCGTACTCGTCTTCGATCATCACGTCCTGCTCGTTGGCCGCGGGGATGATCACCCGGTCGCAGCCGGCCTTCGCGGCCGCCTCGATCTTGTGGGTGACACCGCCGACGGGGAGCACGTCGCCGCGGACCGACAGCGAGCCGGTCATCGCGAGGCTCTGGTCGACGCCGACGTTCTCCAGCGCGGAGATGACGGCGGTCGCGACCGTGATGGACGCGCTATCCCCGTCGACGCCCTGCTGGCCCGTCTGGATGAACTGGATGTGGATGTCCTTCTCGGAGATGTTCTCGTCGGAGAACTTCTTGATGATCGCCGAGACGTTCTGGACCGACTCCTCGGCCATCTCCTTCAGCTGGCCGGTGGCGATCACTTGGCCGCCGCTCTGGGTGGGCGTCACCTCGGCCATCACCGGGAGCATGATCCCGGAGTCCTCGCCCATCACGGCGAGGCCGTTGACGCGGCCGGTGACGTAGCCGTCGGAGACCTGGAGCTCGTAGTCCTTCCGGCGCTCGATGTAGTCGTCGGCGAGCTGCTGTTCGATGGACCGCGAGCGGCCCTTCGCCTGAAGGACGTGGTCGCGGGTGGTGTAGTCGGCGTCCTCGCCGCGGGCGATGTCGCCCGCGACGCGGACGAGTCCGCCGAGGTTCCGGAACAGGAGCGTGAGGTGGCCCTTCCGGCCGGAGCGGCGCTTGGCCTCGAGGATGACCTCCTCGACGGCCTCGGCCGTGAACTCCGGCAGGCGGCCGTCCTTCGCGACCTCCTGGGCGATGAACCGGACGTACTTCCGGCGCATCTCCGGGGTGTCCTCGATCGTGTCCTCCATGTACACCTCGTAGCCGTACCCCTTGATACGGCTCCGCAGCGCCGGGTGCATGTTCTCCATCGCGTCGAGGTTCCCGGCCGCGATCATGACGAAGTCGGTCGGGACGGGCTCGGTCTGGACCATCGCGCCCGAGGAGCGCTCGGACTGGCCCGTGATCGAGAACTCGCCCTCCTGAATCGCCGTCATGAGGTGCTGCTGGCTGCGGATGTCGAGCGTGTTGATCTCGTCGATGAACAGCACGCCCTTGTTCGCCTTGTGGATGGCGCCCGCCTCGACGCGGTCGTGGCTGGGCGTCTCCATCCCGCCGGACTGGAACGGGTCGTGCCGGACGTCGCCGAGCAGCGCGCCGGCGTGCGCGCCGGTCGCGTCGCGGAACGGCGCCGTCTTCGTGTCGCCGTTGTTCACCAGCAGGTTCGGGATCATCGCGTCCGACCCGCGGTTGAGGTAGCGGAAGACGAGGTAGACGACCCCGGCGGCGATGATGCCGACGAGGATCTGGCCGACGATGATGAGCGCGTAGCCCAGCACGACGGCGATGATGATCCACATGAGGAGCGACCGCATCTGGTTGCGCTTGCGCGCCTCCTCGCGGTGCGCCTCGACGATCTGGTCGCCCTTGCCGGCCGGCACCGTGCGGACCTTCGGCTTGTTGCCGTCGTCGGGGTTGTGGTACACCAAGACGTCTTGGAGCTCCTCTTTGGGGAGGAGCTCGGACATCGCCTTCGCGAGCATCGACTTCCCGGTCCCGGGCGAGCCGATCATCATCACGTGGCGGCGCTGCTTGGCCGCCTTGATGATCACGTCGCGGGCGTGCTCCTGCCCGATGACCTGGTCGACGAGCCGGTCGGGGATCTCCAGCTCGGCGGTCGTGTCGATCTTGAGCCCGCCGAGGAGGTCGTCCTCGTCCGGGTCCTCCTCGATCTCGGCGCCCTCGACCTCGACGGTGCTACCGAGTTCGTCGATCCCGCCGTCGTCGGCCGGATCGGGGTTGTTACCGTTCCGGGCCCCGTCGGAGTCCTCTCCGACGACCTCGGTCTCGTCGAACCCGTCCCCGTCGTCGACGACGACCCCGTCGTCCCAGGGGTCGTCCCCGTCGTCGGGGTCCGCGGCCGACTCCCCGTCGTCGGGGTCCGCGGCCGACTCCCCGTCCTCGGGGTCCGCCGCCGACCCGTCGTCGTGGTCCGCGGCGTCGTCGACGCCGGGGTCGTTCGCCGGACCGTCGTCGGGCTCGGGATCGCCGCGCGCGGCGTCCTCGCCGTTCCCCGCCGGACTCGAGTCGTCGACGCCGCCGTGGGGCGGTTCGTCGGGGTCGTCGGCCGTCGGGTCGTTCGTGTCCTTCTCGTTGCTCATAGAATCGGGTGTCGCTATCGAAAAGGACGGGTCGGCTACTGATATACTTTCTCCCCCCGGAGGCGCCGGCATGGGGGCAGCAAACGCCGTTTTGAAGCCGTATATCCGCCGATCTCGGCGTCCGAGCGTTCCCACGGGGTTTATAAATGACGCCGACGGTACGTACACTCATGCGGGGGTTCTACATCGGCCGGTATCAGCCGTTTCACGACGGCCACCGGCACATGGTGGAAGAGATCGCGGCGGAGGTCGACGAGCTCGTCTTGGGGATCGGCTCCGCCGGCGACTCCCACACCACGCGGAACCCCTTCACGGCCGGCGAGCGCGTGATGATGGTGACGAAGGCCGTCGAGGAGCTGGACGCCACCACCTACGTCGTCCCCATCGAGGATCTCGACCGCAACTCCGTCTGGGTGAGCCACGTCCAGAGCATGACCCCGCGGTTCGATGTCGCGTACTCGAACAACCCGCTCGTGGTCCGCCTGTTCGAGGAGGCGGGCGTCGAGGTGCGCCAGTCGCCGATGTTCCGCCGCGACGTGCTGGAGGGAACCGAGCTCCGCGAGCGGATGATCCGCGGCCGCGACTGGGAGGCCCTCGTTCCCGACGCCGTCGTCGACGTGATCCGCGAGGTCGACGGCGTCGAGCGCATCCGCCGGATCGCCGAGACCGACTCCAACGGCGACGAGCCCTCGGATCAATAGGGCGGGGAATACGACCGTGTGAGCGTTCGTTTGCCGCGAATCGCCTGTCACGGACTGACGGAGAGCGTTTTCGACGGCTCCGGTCGCTTATAAAAGAGTGTCAGCGGATCGGTAGTGTCTATTTTCGAAACCTCAGTCACTCACTTATAAATAGTCGATTACGGATCGGTGGCGAACACCTCCAAATCTCCAGCTACTCAGTTATAAATGGCTGCTAGTGAACCGGTGGCGAAGACCTCCAAAGACCCAGTTGCTTGTATATAAATAACTGACCGTAGATCGGTGGCAAACACTTCCAAATCCCCAGCTACTCGCTTATAAATAACTGACCGTGGACCGGCGGCGAACACCTCCAAAGCCCCAGCCGCGGGGGCGCCGTACGCTCGCTGCGCGCTTCAGTCGCTCGCGTTGCTCGCTCCTTCCAGTGCTTGCGTCGCCTACGGCGCCCCCGCGGCTGCCCCTTTGAGTCCCGCCCCGCACCGCAACCGCACCTCACACCTCCCCAGCCTCGTCGCTCGCTTCGCTCGCGACTCCCTCGCGCGTGCGACTCGCGCCCTGCGGGCGCTCGTCGGCACGCTGGGAGGCGCGACGCGCCTCTTACAGCCGCCGGCGACGCCACCGCAGTTGTCGATTGTCGAGTGAGCGGCGCGGCCGCCCGTTCCTTTTAAATCTGCGCCGACCGCGGGTTCTGACATGATAACGCTCGCCTCGGACTTCGGCTCGCCGTACCCCGCCGCGATGAAGGGCGTGATCCGCCGACACACGGACGCCGAGATGATCGACGTCGCGCACGACCTACCGCGCGGGGACCCGCGCGCGGCGGCCTTCTGGCTCCGGTTCGTCCTCCCCGAGTTCCCGCCGGCGGTCCACTGCGCCGTGATCGACCCCGGCGTCGGCACCGACCGGTCCGCCCTGGTCGTCCGCGCCGGCGCGAACGTCATCGTGGCCCCGGACAACGGCCTCGCGATGCCGCCCGCCCGGGCGCTGGCGGGCGCCGAGGGCGACGTCGAAGCGTGGACCGTCGCGGTCGACGACCCCGCGAGCGAGACGTTCCACGGGCGCGACGTGTTCGCCCCGACCGCGGCCCGGGTCCGTGTCGCGCTCGACGACGAACTGGCGGCGGCCGGCGCGCCGGACGATGCGCCCGACGCCGACGCGGTCGCCGAGACGCTGGACGCGATGGAGGGCCTCACGCCCGCGGCCGACCCGGTCGACGTCCGCTTCCCGGAGCCGTCGATCGAGCGCGACGGCGACGACGGTAGCGACGGCGAGGAGGGCGATGGCGGCGGAGGCGACGGCGACGTGACCGCCGTCGACGGCGAGGTACTCGCGATCGACCGGTTCGGCAACGTGATCACGAACGTCCCCGGCGAGCTGATCCGCGGCCGCGACTGGATCCGGGTCAACGGCGACCTCACTCCGGTCGCGGAGACGTTCGGCGCGGTCGAGCCCGGCGAGCGCCTCGTCACGGTCGGGAGCCACGGCTACGCCGAGTGCGACGTCAACGACGGCCGCGGCGACGGCGCGTTCGACCTCCGGCCGGGGGACTCGGTGCGGTTCGTGCCGGACAGCGTGAGCCTCTGAGCGTCGAAAAAGCCGGCGCGCCTACAGCTCGACGCCCGAGGGGATCAGGCTCTCGCTGCGGAGCAGGTTCCCCTCGTGGTCGTACACGAGGAAGGTGTCCTTGTCGTAGGCGACGAGGCGCTCGCCGTCCACGTCGATCTCGACGCGGTACCGAGCGTCGCCGTCGTCGGTCGCGTCGCGCGCGGCGTGGATGAACGGGAGGACGTCCGTCGCCGTCTCGTTGAGTTCGAGGACGAAGTCGCCGGTGTACCGGTTGGTGACGCCGACCACGCCCTCCGGGTCGTCCGCCTCGTCCAGCGGCTCGCGGAGCCGGAACGCGACGTCGATCTCGTCTGCTGTGAGCAGGTCGTCGCCGTCCGTTTCGACGATGACGTCGTCGCTCTCGCCCCCGGAGAGCCGCTCGCGGAGCAGTTCCTCCGGCCCGTGGAAGTCGATCCGCACCAGCGGGGGCGACCGGGAGCCGGCGCCGTCGTCGACGCCCTCGACGGTCAGATCGAAGTAGTCACGCCGCATTTCCTACCGGATTCTTTGCGGTCCGGCCGTATCAACGTAACGGGCGGATCGGCGGCGCGGAACCGACAGCGCCGTGTCGACGGCACCCGGCGTCCGGGTCGACGGCGCCTCGGTCGTCCGCGCCGCGTCGGCGCCGCGGCCGTGGGTCCCGGTGTCGGTCGTGATAATTGTCGGGGGTAGTTTAACTTCCCCCCGACTCTAGGCCCTCGTATCCATGGCGAGTGACGCCGGCGGGAGCGACCTCGGCGACCGGATCGAGGACCTCCGGCTGCGCCTCTCGCGCGCGTGGGAACTGCTCCAGGGGTCGACGCTCGACGTCCGCCCGTTCCGCCCGGGCGAGGACGGGCCGCTCGCGTCGTTCGTCGTTCCCGACGACGAGCGCGAGGTCGACCGGTACTGGGTGAACGCCCCGTACGCGTACGTCGTGATCACCTACGACGAGGTCGAGAGCGAACACCGGTACTACGCGGTCGAACCCGAGCTGGACGCGTTCGAACGCGAGCTCCTCGACCGCGTCGTCGACGACATCCGCGACCCACTCTTATACCGCGAGGGGAGCGGCAAGACCGACGAGGAGACGCTCAAGTCGGAGCTGGAGACGCTGTTGGAGGGGTACGGCGTCGAGGCCGAGATGGACACGTTCCACGCGCTCGCGTACTACCTCTACCGCGACTTCCGCGGCTACGGGAAGGTGGACCCCCTCCTGAACGACCGCCACATCGAGGACGTCTCCTGTGACGGCTACGACCTCCCGATCTTCGTCTACCACGACGAGTACACGGACATCGAGACGAACGTCTCGTTCGCCCAAGAGGCGCTCGACAGCTACGTGATCCGGCTCGCCCAGCAGTCCGGCCGGCACGTCTCCGTCGGCGACCCCATCGTCGAGACGACGCTGCCCGACGGGTCGCGCGCGGAGTTGGCCCTCGGCGAGGAGGTGACCCCGCGCGGCTCGGCGTTCACCATCCGCCAGTACGCCGAGGACCCGTTCACGCCCGTCGACCTCGTCGAGTACGGCACGTTCTCGATCGAGCAGATGGCGTACTTCTGGCTCTGCATCGAGCACAACAAGAGCCTCATCTTCGCGGGCGGCACCGCCTCGGGGAAGACGACATCGATGAACGCGGTGTCGATGTTCGTCCCGCCGCGCGCGAAGGTGCTCACCATCGAGGACACCCGCGAGCTCTCCCTCTACCACGACAACTGGCTCTCCGCGGTCACCCGCGAGCGCCGGTACGAGGGGACGGACATCGACATGTACGACCTGCTGCGGTCGGCGCTGCGCCACCGCCCCGAGTACATCGTCGTCGGCGAGGTGCGCGGCGAGGAGGCGATCACGCTGTTCCAGGCGATGAACACCGGCCACACCACCTTCTCGACGATGCACGCCGACTCGATCGAGACGGTGATCAACCGGCTGGAGAACGAGCCGATCAACGTCCCCCGCGCGATGGTCCAGTCGCTCGACATGCTGTCGGTCCAGACGCTCACGCGCTCGGACGACGAGCGAGTCCGCCGCGCGAAGACGATCGGCGAGATCGGCGGCATCGACCAGCGGACCGGCGAGCTCGACTACTCCTCCGCGTTCGAATGGGTGCCGGACTCCGACACGTTCCGCCGGAACGACTCGTCGCTGTTGGAGGAGATCGCGGACGAGCGCGGCTGGTCGCGCTCCGAGCTGCTCCGCGAGGTCCGGCGCCGCGAGCGCTTCCTCGAACTGCTCTCCGCGCTCGGCATCGACGACTACCGCACGTTCACCGCCCTCGTCAACGAGTACTACGCGGACGCCGACCGCGTGATGGAGAAGCTCGACGAGCGCGCCGCCGCGGCCGAGGGCGTCGACGCCGACGACCTCGGGGCGGAGGAGGCTCGCCCCGGCTCGGACGCCTCGGCGACGGGTCCCTCCGACCGATGATCGAGTACCTCCCCCTCGCCGCCGCGGTCGCGGCCTGCCTCGCGCTCGCGCTGCCGCTCGTCGACGACCGCGCGGACCTGTTCGTCACCCGCGTCGCGCTGTCGGCGTTCGGCGACTACGTCGGCGAGGACGAGGCGCGGCGGCAGGCCCAGCGCGACCGGATGCGCGCGGCCCACGTCGCCGGCACCACGCACCGCGTGTACGCCTCGCGGACCCTGCTGTACGCCGCCGTCCTCGGCGTCGCCGGCAGCGTGATCGGCGTGTACGCGGCCGGGGGGTCGCTCGCCGCGCTCGACGTCGGCGAGGCGGCGATCCGCGAGGCGCTCCCGGCTCAGTTCGGGTTCCTCGCGGTCGTCGCGCGGCTGGCCGACCTCGGACTCCTCCGGCTCTTCGTTCTCCTCGCTGTCGTCTCGGCGACCGTCGGATCCGGGCTCGCGCTCGGCGCGTACGTCGCCCGGTGGCAGCTGCTCGACCAGCGCGCCCACGCTCGCGCGGCGGAGATCGACGCCACCCTGCCGCGGACGGTCGCGTTCATGTACGCGCTCTCGCGCTCCGGGATGGCGTTCCCGCGGGTGATGGACACGCTCGCGGAGAACGAGTCGGTGTACGGCGAGGCCGCGACGGAGCTGTCGGTCGCGGTCCGCGACATGAACGCCTTCGGGACCGACGCGCTCACCGCGCTCCAGCGCGTCTCGCGCCGGACGCCCAGCGACGACCTGGCGGACTTCTCGGAGAACCTCGCCTCCGTCCTCGGCACCGGGCAGTCGGTGTCGACGTTCCTCAACGACCAGTACGAGCGCTACCAGGCGGAGGCGGAGGCGAAACAGGAGCAGTACTTAGAGCTGCTCTCGACGTTCGCCGAGGCGTACGTGACCGCGCTGGTCGCCGGGCCGCTCTTCTTCATCACCATCCTCGTCGTCATCGGCCTCGTCTTACAGGACACGATGCCGCTTCTCCGCGTCATCGTCTACCTCGGCGTGCCGCTCGCCACCTTCGGCTTCGTCGTCTACGTCGACAGCGTGACGCAGGGCGTCGGCGGCACCGAGACCGTCGCGTCGTCGTCGTTCGACGACCCGGACACCCCGTCGGTCACCGGGGTGCGCCACGCGACGGACGAGCCCGGCGACCGGGGCGGCTCCCCGCGGTTCGACGGCGGCGCGGCGGCCGGACGCGACGCGGACGCGAGTGCCGCGGACGGGGCCGTCGCGGACCGCTGGGCGGAGAGCCGCGAGCGGCTCCGGGTCTACGACCGGCTCCGCCGAGTGCGAGACCTGCTCGCGTCGCCTGCCGAGACGGTGCTGGCCTCGCCGCGGACGGTGCTCCTCGCCGCGGTCCCGGTCGCGGTCGCCGGGCTGCTCGTCTTCGCGTTCCCCGTCACGCTGGGGACGCCGGTGGAGATGGTCGGGCAGATCGACGGGCCGATCGTCGCCGCGACCGCGTTCGTCCTCGCAGCGTACGCGGTCGCCTACGAGTTCGGCAAGCGCCGGGTCCGGCGGATCGAGTCCGCGGTGCCCGACTTCCTCGACCGGCTCGCCAGCGTCAACGAGGCGGGCACCGCCGTGGTCGGCAGCGTCCGCCGCGTCGCCGACTCGAACCTGGAGGCGCTGACCGAGGACCTCCGGCGGACCCGCCGGGACATCGACTGGGGCGCGGACGTCTCCACCGCGCTGCGCCGGCTGGAGCGCCGCGTCCGGTCGCCGATGACCTCTCGGGCGGTCGCGCTCGTCACCAACGCGATCCGCGCGAGCGGCGACGTGGGACCGGTCCTCCGGATCGCGGCCGACGAGTCGCGCGCGACGTGGTCGCTCCGGCGCGAGCGCCGGCAGGTAATGCTCACGTACCTCATCGTGATCTACATCTCCTTCCTGGTCTTCCTCGGGATCATCGCGGCGCTGTCCGTCTCGTTCATCCCCGCCATCGAGGCGGCCGGCGTCTCGGGGACGGGCGGGAGCCTCCCGGCCGCCGGGACCGGCGTCCCCGGCGGCCCGGGCGGGATCGCGGACGGCATCGGCGACATCAACGTCGACGCCTACGAGCAGCTGTTCTTCCACGCCGCGGCGATCCAGGCGGTCTGCTCCGGGCTGGTCGCCGGCCAGCTCGGCGAGGGGTCGGTGCGGGACGGCGTGAAACACGTCGCGGTGCTGCTCGCGCTCACGCTCGTCGCGTTCGCCGCGATCGGCGCCGTGTGACGGTCCGGTCGGCATATACCCGTCGCGACCGAGGCCCCGATATGGACCCGCAGTCGACCGGCGATCCGCAGTCGACGTACGACCGCATCGCGACGCACTTCTCGAAGACGCGGGAGCACGCGTGGCCCGAGGTCGAGTCGTTCCTGGAGAGCCGGTCGGGCACCGTCGCGCTCGACGTCGGCTGCGGGAACGGCCGGCACACGGAGGCGCTCGCGGCGCGCGCCGAGGTCGCGGTCGGGATCGACCTCAGCCGCGGCCTGCTCGACGAGGCGGTCGCGCGCGCTCGCGACCGGGAATTCGCGGACTCGGCCGCGTTCGTCCACGGGGACGCGGGCGCGCTCCCGGTCCGCGACGACGCGGTCGACCTCGCCGTCTACGTCGCTACGATCCACCACCTCTCCCCGCGGGAGGCCCGCGTCGAGAGCCTGAACGAACTGGCGCGCGTCCTCGCGCCCGACGGGGTCGCGCTCGTCAGCGCGTGGAGCACGGCGCACGACCGGTTCGACCGCGAGGAGGGGTTCGACACGACCGTCGACTGGACGCTGCCGGGCGGCGAGACGGTCCCGCGGTACTATCACATCTACTCGCCGTCGGAGTTCGAGGCGGACCTCGCGGAAAGCGCCCTCGAAACCCGACACGCGGCGGTCTCTAGCGGGAACTGCTACGCTGCGGTCGCGCCCCGAGACGGCTGATTATCACCGCCGATACCGACGGAGGTGGATTAAAGACCCCCTGTCGACCGCGTGATAGTAATGGCCGACACCTTCCTCGAACGGGCCCTGCGTCGGGTCACTCCCGGCGTGCTGGCCCGGAGCTACCTCGCGAAGTTCCTCGTCGCCCTCGTCGTCGTCGTGGTCGCGATCGGCGCCGTCGGGGCGGTCACGTACGCGGAGACGACCGATCAGCTCGAATCGAACGCACAGGAGGACTACACGGCCGTCGCGGAGCTGAGCGCCACCGAAGCCGGCGGCTGGACCGGCGACCGCCGGGCGACCGCCGCGGCGGTCGCTGACAACGACATCTACAGCGAGAACCCGGACGCCGTCGCTGCGTACCTCTCCTCGCATCTGTCCCGGGCGAGCGACGGCGTGCTGGCGTTCCACTACATCGACCCCGACGACGGATCGGTGATCGCGTCGTCCGACGAGGCGGGGGGAGACGCCGACCGGGCCGAGACCCTCACGAGCCAGCCGTGGTTCGACGACGGGCTCCTGCTCGGCGACACGGTCACGACGACGCCGACGTACGAGGTCGACGGGGAGCGCCGGGTCGCCTACGTGGCCGGAACGCCGAAACGAGAGTACGCGGTGATGGAGGTCTCGCTCGACGCGCTCGTCGGCGACTTCCGGCAGCCGACCGACGGCGCGTTCACGACGATCGTGGAAACGGACGGCGAAATCGGCGCGAGCGACCGCGACGGCGTCGCCGGCGAGCGGTACGACGAGGCGGTCCGTTCACAGCTCTTCGACCGACAGAACCCGATCGGGCACGTCTCGTCGACGAGGCTCGGACTCGCGGACGGCGACAGGTACTTCGTCGCCTACGCGCCCGTCCCAACCGAGGCCTGGTACGTCGCGGTCCACGTCCCGCTCTCGGAGGCGTACGCGCTCTCGGGGATGATCGGACGGAACCTCCTCCTCATCGTCGGGGTCGCGGTCGTCGGGCTCGGGCTGCTCGGCGCGACGCTCGGCCGCGGCACCGTCACCGAGCTGAACCGACTCCGTGGGCGGGCGTCGGCGCTGGCCGACGGCGACCTCGACGTCGACTTCCACACGGAGCGACGGGACGAGTTCGGCGACCTCTCCGAGGCGTTCGCGACCATGCGCGACTCGCTGCGCGAGCAGATTCAGTCGGCGGAGACCCAGCGGGAGCGCGCCGAGGCGGCGAAGGCGGAGAGCGAGGCGTTCGCCGAGCGGCTGGAGTCGCGGGCGACCGACTTCGGCGAGACGATGGCGGCCTGCGCCGACGGCGACCTCACCGCGCGGCTCCGCGCCGACCCGGACGACCCCGAGGCGCTCCGCTCGATCGCCGCGGAGTTCAACGACGCCATGGACGAGCTGGAGGCGACGATCGCCGAGGTCGACGCGTTCGCGGTCGAGGTGGCCGAACGGAGCGACGCGGTCACCGACGGCACGGACGAGGCCGCGGCCGCCGGGCGGGAGACGAGCGACGCGGTCGACGAGATCTCCGCCGGCGCGGAGCGGCAGAGCCGCCAGCTGGCCGAGGTGGCCGGCGAGATGGAGGACATGTCCGCGACCGTCGAGGAGGTCGCCGCCTCGGCGGACGAGGTCGCGACCACCTCCCGACAGGCCGACGCGCTAACCGAGGAGGGCCGCGAGGCGGCCGCCGACGCCGTCGCGGAGCTCCACGGGATCGAGGCGCGCTCCGAGTCCGCCGCCGAGACGATCGAGCGGCTCGAGGCCGAGATGGCGGAGGTCGACGCGATCGTCGAGACGATCTCGGAGATCGCCGACCAGACGAACCTGCTCGCGCTGAACGCCTCCATCGAGGCGGCGCGCGCCGGCGAGGCCGGCTCCGGCTTCGCGGTCGTCGCCGAGGAGGTGAAGTCGCTCGCCGAGGAGACGCAGGAGTCCGCCGCCGAGGTGGAGGCGTTGATCGAGAGCCTCCGCGAGCGCACCGACGAGAGCGTCGACGAGATGGCCGCGATCCGCGACGGGGTCGACGACGGGGTCGACGTCGTCGAGGACGCGGAGGACGCGCTCGCAGAGGTCGCGGAGCGGGTGAGCGAGGCCGACGACGGCGTCCAGGAGATCTCCGGCGCGATGGACGCGCAGGCGGAGTCGGTCAACGAGGTGACCGGCGCGGTCGACGACCTCGCGGGCGTGAGCGAGCAGACCACTGCCGAGGCGACCACCGTCGCGTCCGCCGCCGAGGAGCAGGCGGCCACGCTCGGCGAGGTCTCCGAGCAGGCGCACGACCTCCACGAGCGCGCCCGCGATCTGCGGGAGATGACGGAGGAGTTCGAGGTCGACGCCGAGGCCGCGGACGACGGAGTCAGCGGTACGGAGAGCGATTCGATCGGCGGCGCGGACGGCGATTCCGCGCTCGGCGAATCTGACGCCGACGGATCGGTCGAATCGAACGAGTCGGCGTTCACGTTCGGCGCCGACGGGGAGCGGTCGGACGCCCCCGCCAGCACGGACGGCGGCACCGCCGCCGGCGCGAGCGAGACGAGCGATCCGGAGGGCGACGGCTCGGAGGCACGAGAGCGGTCGCTCGACGAGTAGGCGTCGGACAGAAGAGTGACCGTCGTCGCCCGCGACGGCGCGTTCGCCGGTCGCGTCGCGGTCGGTGATTCCCGCGCCTTTCAGTCGGCCATCGTCTCGTGGCGGACGTCATCGTCCTCCGGGAGCGGCGTCACGAGCCGGTACGCCGCGTACAGCCCGAGCACCGCGATGCCCGCCAGCACGAACGCCGTGCGGATCTCCGGCGAGATCAGCGGCGTCGCGACCACGTCACCTGCCTCGTTCGTTATCGGGACCGGACTGTACGGCTCGCCGGCCAGGATCTCGACGATCCCGAGGACGACGATGCCGAACAGCATCAGTCCCGCGCTCAGCGCCCGCGCCGCCGTGTCGATAGTGTCTGTCATTTGCGTTCACCTCTTAGCCGAGCAGGTACCGCAGCTTGGGGTTCTGTTTGACGACCGCCGTCTCCTCGATGAGCGCGTCGAGGCCGTAGTACCGCCCGGCCGCGAGCACGATCACCGTCAGGAACATGAGCAGCCCCATCAGGTCGCTGTTGACGACGCCGTTGCCGAACCCGGCGTTGCCGATCCAGAACAGGATCATGAAGATGACCCCGCCGAACGCGGCGAGCCGGGTCACGGCCCCGGCCATCAGCGCGAGCCCGATCAGCGTCTCGAAGAGGGGCACCCCGGGCTCGATGAGCCACGCGAGGTTGTTCCCCATCCAGACCGGGATCCCACCGAGGGCGGTCCCGCTCATCTGTTGCATGTACGCCGACCCGTAGCTGTACGAGAACCCGCTCTCGATGATCTTCGTGATCCCGGCGTGGAAGAACCACCAGCCGGTGACGACGCGCAGGAACGCGATCCAGTACGTCGCCCATGGTCCGTCCAGCGCGAACTCGGTCTCGCCGACCAGTGGATTGCTAGATTGGTATGACATCGGTGTCACCTCACGGGTGTACGTTCGGTGGGTACACACAAAGGTCCCGAACAGTGTTCTAACCGGCTGAAAAGCGTTCTAACGCGCTGGGAGATGCCCGCAGTATCGTGGCCCTTTAAGTAAAGTGTGGCCGGCGAGCGGTTCGCATCCGTCGACCACCTGCCCGAACACGGAACGCTTATGAAACACGTTGTGCCTACGTGTAGGTGCGTCATCGACCGACGCGAGCGCCGGTGGTCTAGTGGTAGGACCTGAGCCTTCCAAGCTCATGGCCCGGGTTCAAATCCCGGCCGGCGCATTTCTCGAACGTAGTGAGAGAAATCGCCGCGGGATTTGAATCAGAGAGCGAGCGAAGCGAGCGACCGTGGTTCAAATCCCGGCCGGCGCACTCCCTGCGGTCGTGCGCCGCCCGTACTCCCACTCGCTCGCTTCGCTCGCTCGCGGGAGTCCCGGCCGGCGCATTTTCTGACTGACTTCGTCAGTCAACGTCCGCTTCGCTCCGCTCAGCGGACTCTCGAACGTAGTGAGAGAAATCGCCGCGGGATTTGAACCCCATCAGTCGCGCGCAGCGAACAAAGTGAGCGAGCACGTCTGATTCTGGTTCAAATCCCGGCCGGCGCACTCACTTCGTTCGTGCGCCGGCCGACCTCCCGCTCGCTTCGCTCGCGGGAGTCCCGGCCGGCGCATTTTCTGACTGACTTCGTCAGTCAACATCCGCTTCGCTCCGCTCAGCGGACTCTCGACCACTACGAACGAGGAGCGACAGCGACGAGTGAGTCCGGAATCAATCCAACCGCGTTTAGGCCGGAAGTGTGGAGGCCGTCGATCGAACTCTTACTGGACGGCGGAGCTCGACGCGCGGTTGAGCAGGTAGACCATGACGCCGCCGAGCAGGAGGTCGAGCGCGAGGAGTACCGCGATCGCCGGGACGAGCGTGTCCCAGATCCCGCCGAAGCGAGTGACCTCGACGACGGTCATGACGTCCCGGTCGAGCATGAGCGCGCGTGCGGCGTCGACGCCGTAGGTGATGGGGTTGTACGTCGCGACGACCCGAATCCAGTCGGGCATCGCGCTCAGCGGGAGGAAGGCCGTCGAGACGAACAGCAGGGGGAACTGGAGGAGGTTCGCGCCGATGATCGTCGACTCCTGGTCGCGAGTGACAATGGCCATGATGTTCGAGAGCGCGACGAACCACAGCGAGAAGAGGATGCCGACGCCGAGGATGCCGACGGCGCCGAGGAACCCGGTAGCGACGTTCGCGCCGAGGACCGCGCCCAGCGCGAGGATGATGCCGATCTGGACGACGATCCGGAGGATCTCGGCCGCCGTCTTGCCGAGGAACATCGCCGCACGGCTCATCGGCATCACGAGCGTCTTCTCGAACATCCCCTCCTCCATGTCGTTGACGAGGCCGATCCCCGACCCCGCGGCGGCCGCCAGCGACACCTGCATCGCGATGGCCGGCAGGAGGAACGTCTCGTAGGTGATACCCCCGGCTCCGCCGCCGAGCGCGCTCGTCGCGATCTGCCCGAACACCTGGGTGAACAGGACCAGGAAGATGATCGGCTGGACGAGCGAGCCGACGACGACGAACGGGTTGCGCATCGCCTTCCGGTTCCAGCGGACGAAGTTCACCCAGAAGTCGCTGAGGAAGGAGTTACTCGACGGCGTCGCGCGGACGTGTCCGCCGTCGGCGTGGACCCCGTCGGCAGCCTCTCCCCCCGACCCCTCGTCTCCCGACGCCTCGCTCATTCGGCGGTCACCTCCGGTTCCGTCACGTCGCCGGGGTCGGCCGACCGCTCTTCGGAGTCGAGTTCTTCCCCGGTGATCGCGAGGAAGACGTCGTCGAGCGTCGGCGCGCGGATGTTGAACCCGGTGACGGCGATCCCCGCGTCGCGCAGCGCGACGAGCAGGTCCGTCCCGTGCTCGCGGGCCCGCTCGGCGGTGACGCTGATCCCGTCGTCGGTGACGGTCACGTCCGCGTCGGCGTCGAACACGTCGCCCCCGCGGGCGATCTCGGCTGCGCGTTCGCGGGCGTCCTCCCCGGCGGGGACGTCGACGTCGAGGATCTCCCCGCCGACCCGCCGTTTCAGCTCCGCCGGCGAGCCGGTAGCGACGATTTCGCCGTCCATGATGACGGCGATGCGGTCGCAGAGCTGGTCGGCCTCTTCGAGGTACTGGGTGGTGAGAAACAGCGTCGTCCCTCGCTCGTTGATGCGCTCGAAGTACTCCCAGAGCCGGTTGCGCGCCTTGGGATCCAGCCCGGTCGTCGGCTCGTCGAGGAAGACGAGCGGCGGGTCGTGGACGAGCGCCGTCGCGGCGTCCAGGCGCTTTTTCATCCCGCCGGAGAACTCGCCGGCCTGCTTGTCGCCCACGTCCGCCAAGTCGACCAGATCGAGCAGCTCGTCGATGCGCTCGGCGCGCTCGCCCTTGGGGACGCCGTAGGCTCGCGCGGCGAACCGAATGTTCTCGCGGGCGGTGAGCTCCTCGTCGACGCTGGTCTCCTGTGCCATGTAGCCGATCGTCTCGCGGACCCTGCGCGGCTCGTCGCGCACGTCGAACCCGTTGACCGTGATCGACCCCGCGGTCGGGGACAGCAGCGTCGAGAACGTCTTGATCGTCGTCGTCTTCCCGGCGCCGTTCGCGCCGAGGAAGCCGAAGAACTCGCCCTCCGGAACTGTGAGGTCGATCCCCTTCACCGCCTCTGTCCCGTCGGCGTAGGTGAGCGCCACGCCGTCGGCGTCGATGGCGGCGTCGCGCCCGTCCGTCCGTCGCGTGTGGTCGGTCACGGGAGTCGTTGTGACCGCGGACACGTAGCCTGTGCCCTAATTTGTTCGGGGTTTCATACGGGAGGTGCGTCGGAACTCCGCGATGAGGTGGTCCTGCGCGCGACGCAGTCGCTCGGAGAGGGACGCGGATGAGACCCCGAGTTCGTCTGCCACATCGGCCATCGTGGCGGTCCGCGGCGTGTCGAAGTAGCCCATCTCGTGGGCGGTGACGAGCACCTCCCGCTGGGGGTCGGTCATCTCGCGCGGCCAGGAGCGGCCGGCGGTCCCGAACGGACCGGTCTCTCCCCCGGCCGACCCGTCGTCGGTCTCCACGAGGCGGTCCAGCCGGAGTTCGTAGTCGTTGGACCGGCAGAACGCCCGGAACTGGTCGAACTCGTCGCGGTCGGCGAACCAGCGCCGCTCCTCCCACCCGCCCGGCGTCGCGAGCACCCGGTCGGGGATCGATCCGTTGTCCGCGAGCAGTTCCATGTCCGCCGGCGGATCGCCCGTCGGGCGACAGCGGTAGCGCCGCGTCGTCCCGTCGGCGACGACCAGCGAGTGGTCAGTCACCGAGTCGGCGCCGGCGAACGCCGCGTCGGCCGCGTCGCCGCCGGCGTCGGCGACCCGCACGATGAACGTCGGCGCGCCGGACGGACGCACCTGAACCGACTCGAACTCGACGGTCGCCTCGGGTATGGCCGCCGCCACGTCGGCGAGCGGTAACTGCTCGGAGGTCATCCGGAACTCCGCGATCAGTCCCATAAGGGTCGAAGGGCGGACGGACGCTTAGCGCTGGCGGGAGGAACGAGCCGTCGCGGAACGGTCGTCGGGGCCGTCCGGCTGTCCGACCGCGTCTTGACGGGGCGGTCCGATTAGTCGTCGTCCGCGGCCGGCGCCTCGACGTTCTCGGCCTCGGGAGGCTCTCGCGGGCCGCCCGCGTGTCCCTCGTGGGCGACGGCGGTCGCCATGAGGTGCGGCGGGATGGCGGGCACCTCGTCGTCGCCGACGGGTCCGTTGCGTGCGATCTCCTCGGTCGAGCGCGGGAACTCGCGGATCTCCTTGTGGATCGCGAGCCCGGCCTTCGCGCCCTGCCCCATCGCGACCGGGACCTGGTTGTGGCCGGGCGTGATGTCGCCGACCGCGAACACGCCGTCCTCGCTGGTGCGGCCGTGGTCGTCGACGTCGATGGTGCCGTCGTCGTTGAGCTCGCAGCCGAGCCCCTCGGCCAGGACGGTGTTGTAGTCGGAGCCGTACATCGCGAAGCCGCCGCGGTACTCGCGGCGCGTGCCGTCCGCGAACTCCAGCGCCTCCAGCCAGCCGGAGTCGGGGTCGTTCTCGACGCCGGCGACCTCCTCGTGAACCACGTCGACCGGGTGCGCCTCCAGCTGTGCGGCGGTCTCCTCGCTCCACGTCGGCTCCGCGCCGCGGGTCAGGACGTCCACGTCGTCGGTGACGTTGAGCATGATCATCGCGACGTGGGCGGCGGCCTCGCCGTGACCCATCACGTACACCGGCTCGTCGGCGAACATGTAGGCGTCGCAGTGGAGGCAGTAGTGGAGGCCCTTTCCCGTCCGCGGCAGGGGCGGGTCGGGACGCTCGTCGGAGAAGCCGGTCGCGAGGACGACGCGGTCCGCGAGGAGTTCGGCGTCGTTCGTCGAGAGTCGGAACCGGTCGTCGTCGGTGCGCTCGACGTCGGTGACGAAGCCGCGCTCGAACGTCCCGCCGTACGACTCCACCTGCTCGCGGCCGGTCGCGAGGAACTCGTTGCCGGAGACGTCCTCGGTGACGCCGATCACGTTGTGCGTGTCGGCCATCATCGCCGCGCGCCCGCCGCCGCGGTCGATCAGCACCGTCTCGTGGCCCAGTCGGGCCCCGTACAGCGCGGTCGTCAGCCCGGCCGGCCCGCCGCCGACCACCGCGATCTCGTACTCGTCGTCGGACGAACTCATTGTCCGTGGTACGAGATGCGCCGGTTTAAATGGCGCCGTGCTGTGCGCGGCGGGCGACCAGCCACACCGGCCGGGTGCGTCCCTGCCGCCTCCGACTTGGGGCGTCGTCGCGATCCGACCGCATGCCCGGAAATTTATTGGTCCGTACCGCGTTCGCTCGGTCAGTGCCTTCCCGTCTCGCCTTCGCCGTCGGCCTCCTGCTCGTCGGCATCGTCGCCGACGTGGGAACGACGTACGTCGCCCTCACCGGGAGCGAGTACGTCGAGGGGTCGCCCGTCGGCCGGCTGTTCATCTCCCGGTTCGGCCTCCTCGGCGGGATGCTCCTCACGAAGGTCGTCGGCATGGCCGTCATCGGCGTCCCGGTCGCGGTCGCCGGCGGCACGCGGCGGTTCGTCGCGACCCTGATGTGCGCCGGCGTCGGCGCCCTCTCGCTGGCGGTCGCCGCGCGGAACCTCCTGTTCGTCGCCGGGCTGTGGCCGTGACGTTCGCCCCACTGTACAGTGACCGCAGCGTCGTCCTCGACCGCGCGACCCCAGTCATTTTGCCGCGTCGGTGACACCGATCCGTATGTCACGCGAATCCGCTCCGGCCCCGTCCCCGCCGGAGACGAGGCGCGAGGTCGTCACGGAGACGCTCCACGGGGTCGACGTCGACGACCCGTACCGCTGGCTCGAAGGCGGCGGCGAGGCGGTCCGCGAGTGGGTCGACGCGCAGAACGCCCACGTCGATGAGGCCCTCGACGACGCCCTCCGCGACCGGCTCCGGCCTCGCTTCGAGGACCTCGTCGAGGTGGCCGACTACGGTCCGATCGCCGTCCGCGAGGGGCGGTACTTCGCGACGGTCCGCGAGCTCGGGGCCGACCACGCCCGCCTCGTCGTGCGCGACGCGCCCGACGGCACGGACCGCGTCCTCGTCGACCCGAACGCGTGGACGGCGAACCGGGACGACGACCGCCCGCCTAGGTCGATGGCGTGGTACGTCCCGTCGCACGACGGCGAGCGCGTCGCCGTCGGCGTCACCGAGGGCGGCGACGAGAACTACGACGTGCGCGTCCTCTCGGTGCCCGACCCGAGCGAAGCGGGGCCGGCCGCCGAAGCCGACGACCCCGAGGCCGCGGGGGACGACGGCTACGGCGCCGGCGTCGAGGAGGTCGCGGTCCTCCCCGAGCGCGGGCGCGTCAACGCGGGGAGCCTCGCGTGGGAGGCGGACGGCGGGGGGTTCGTCTACGTCGCCACCGGCGGCGCGGCCGACGGCGCGCAGATGGACAAGGAGATCCGCCGGTTCCGGCTCGGGGACGGCCCGGACGAGGAGGCGGTCCTGCTCGAACACGACGACCGGCACGTCTGGCCGCGCGTGACGGTGGACCCCGACTCGGGGCTGCTCGCGGTCGCCTTCTCGGAGATGGTCGGCGGCACCGAGTGGTACGTCCACGTCGACGGCGAGCTCCGCCCGGTCCTGACCGACACCGACGCCGAGACGTCGGTCCGGTTCCAAGACGGGACGGCGTTCGTCACGACCGACCGCGACGCGCCCCGACGGCGACTGCTCGCCTGCTCGGTCGACCGCTTCCGCGAGGGCGACCTCTCGTTCGACGAGTGCCGCGAGGTGCTCCCCGAGGGCGAGGGGATCCTCCAGTCGGTCGTGCCGACCCCGGAGCGCCTCCTCGTCCACCGCCAGCGGGACGCGCACTCCCGGCTCTCGGTCCACGACCGCGACGGGACGCACCTGCGCGACGTCTCGCTCCCGTCGTACTGCTCCGTCACGTGGGTCTCGGCCGCGCGCGACGCGCCGGAGGCGTTCTTCGGACTCACCGGCTTCGACCGCCCGCCGGCCGTTCGTGGGCTCGACCTCGACGGCGACGCGGGCGGCGGGGATCCGGGCGCCGAGGACCCGCCGGACCTCCCGTCGACGGAGCTCGACTCGGTCGACATCCACGCCCCCGACGACCTCGTCGTCGAACAGCGGTTCGTCGACTCGACGGACGGCGCCGAGGTCCCCGTCTTCGTCTGCTACCGCGAGGGGGCGGACGTCGCCGTCGACGGCGCGCGCCCGACGTTGTTGTACGGGTACGGCGGGTTTCGGAACAGCGTCACGCCCTCGTTCGGCCGGTTCCGGCTGCCGTTCCTCGCGGATGGCGGCGCGTTCGCGGCGGTGTGCGCCCGAGGCGGGTACGAGTACGGCGAGCCGTGGCACGAGGCCGGCATGCTGGCCGACAAGCAGCACACCTTCGACGACTTCGTCGCGGCCGGCGAGGCGCTCTGCGAGTCGGGGCTCACCGACGCGGACCACTTGGCGGTCGCCGGCGGGTCGAACGGCGGGCTCTCGGTCGGCGCGGTCGTCACCCAGCGGCCGGACCTGTGGGCGGCCGCGCAGTGCGCGGTCCCCTTACTGGACATGCTGCGGTTCCACCGGTTCCTGCTCGGCGAGTCGTGGACGACGGAGTACGGCCACCCGGAGGACCCGGAGGCGTTCGAGTACCTCCGCGAGTACTCCCCGTACCACAACGTCGACCCGGAGGCGACGCACCCGCCCGTCTACTTCACCACGGCCGCGAGCGACACGCGCGTCCACCCCTCGCACGCCCGGAAGACGACCGCGCGGCTCCAGAACGAGGCGGACGGCGGGCCGTTCCTGCTGCGGACCAAGTCCGAGACCGGTCACGGGGTCGGCAAGCCCGCGTCGATGATCGTCGACGAGCAGACGGACTCGTGGGCGTTCCTGTACGAGCGGTTGGGGGTCGAGGTCGGGAACGACGCGGAAGGCGACGTGGACGACTCCGGCCCCGACCGCGACGGCGCCTGATCTACTTGCCTTCGTAGAGGCGCTCCGCGGTCGTCTCGGGGAGGCCCGCCTCGCGGACCGCCTCGGCGACGCGGTCGACGTCGTACGCCACGCGGTGCGTCTCGACCGCGTCGGTCCCCTCGGCCGTCGTGTCGAGGACGGCGTAGCCGGCACGCGGGTCGCCGTCGCGCGGCTGGCCGACGCTCCCCGGATTGAGGACGAACCCGCCGGCCACCCCCCGGAGTCCCTGAACGTGGGTGTGGCCGAGGACGATACCGTCGTACTCGCCCATGTGGCGGTCGAGGGTGGGGAACTCCTCCGGGTAGACGTAGGCGTCCTCGCGCTCGGCCGCGGGGTGCGAGTGGACGAGCAGGTACCGGTCGCCCGCGAACGTCTCCGCGCGCGGGAGGGCGCCGATCCACTCGCGCTGGTCGTCCGAGAGGGACGCCTTCGCGCGTTCGAGGCCCGCCTCGGCCATCCGGTTGGCGGCGTAGCGCTCCGGGCTCTCGACGGTGCGGTCGTGGTTCCCGCGCACCGTCGCGGCCGCGACCTCGCGCACGCGCTCGACGCACTCGGCGGGCCAGGGGTTGTAGCCGACCACGTCGCCGGCGCAGTAGATCCGGTCGACGGCGGGCATGTCGTCGAGCACCGTCTCCAGCGCGGGGAGGTTCGCGTGGACGTCCGAGATGAGGCCGATCTTCATCGAGTGATCGTTCGACCGGCGGGAGGGAATAGATTGTGGCGAGACGGTTCGTTGGACGGGTGACCGGGCGTGGGGTTTCGAGAGAAGTTTAAATAACGATCCGCGTTGGCGCGTGCCTCCGAGTGGCCGCCGAAGGCGGCCGCGAGGAGCGCGCGCGAGGGAGTCGGCCGACCGCAGGGAGGCCGACGAGGCTGGGGAGGTGAGAGGTGCGGTGCTGTGCGGGGCGGGGTGGGACTCGAAGGGGCAGTCGCGAGGGCGGCGCAGGCGACGTAAGCACTGGAGGGAGTGAGCGAAGCGAACGACCGAAGCGCGCAGCGAGCGTGCGCCGCCCTCGCGACTGGGGCTTCGGCGGTGTTCACCGCCGATCTGTATTCGAATATTTATAAGCGAGCGACTGGGGCTTCGGCGGTGGTCACCGCCGATCTACTGTCAGTCGTTTATAAGCGATCGACTGGATCCTCGACGGGATTCCGTTTCAATCCTTACGCCTTCACTTTCTCGCGGAAGCGCTCGCGGACCTTCTCGACCTTCGGCTGCGCGTGCATCGTACAGTAGGCGTCGGCCGGGTTCTTCTCGAAGTAGTCCTGGTGTTTCTCCTCGGCGCGGTAGAACGTCCCCAGCCGCTCGACTTCGGTGACCACGTCGTCGTCGTAGCCGCCCTCCTCGTCGAGCGCCGCGATGTACTCCTCCGCAAGCCGGCGCTGCTCGTCGTCGTGGTAGAGCACGATCGACCGGTACTGACTGCCGACGTCCGGGCCCTGCCGGTTCAGCTGCGTCGGGTCGTGGACGGTGAAGAAAATCTCCAGGATGTCCTCGTAGGAGAGCGCGTCGGGGTCGTACTCGACCTGAACGACCTCGGCGTGGCCCGTGTTGCCGGAACACACCTCGCGGTAGGTGGGGTCGTCGGCGTGGCCGCCGGCGTAGCCGGAGGTGACGCTTTCGACGCCGTCGAGTTCCTTGAACGCCGCCTCGACGCACCAGAAGCAGCCGCCGCCGACCGTCGCGGTCTCGGTGTCCGTCATAGCGACGCGTAGGCGTCGCAGACGTATTAATCACGCGTGGCGCGAGACGTGAGGGTGGACTGGTTCGATTATTTATAACTGGTCGATGCCGGATCGACGGCGGACACCACCGAAGCCCCAGACGCTCGGCGATATGGCAGTGATTCTTATAAATAACTGATCGACACGAACACCACCGAAGCCCCAGCCGTGAGGTGCGCGCACACTCGCTGTGCTCCTCACTCGGTCGCTCACTCCGTTCGCTCCCTCGTTGCGGTGCTTGCGTCGTCTGCGCGCACCTCACGGCTGCCCCTTCGAGTCCCACCCCGCACCGCACAGCAACCGCACCTCACGCCTCCCCAACCTCGTCGCTGGCAACCTCCGCTTCGCTCCGGGTGCCAGCGACTCCCTCGCGCGATGCTGCTCGGCCGCGAGGCGGCCTCGCAGGCGCGCGCCACCGCAGATTTATTTATAAGCGATCGTCCGCCCGTCCGGGACCCGTCCCCGAACGCGTTCGCCCGGCAACCCTGCGGTCGAACGGTAGACCTTTGCCGTCTCCCCCGCCAGTTCGCGTATGGTCTCGCTGGGACTGGTGGTGGCGCGGTTCAACGACTCCGTCACGGAGCCGATGGCCGAGGCCGCCCGGGAGGCGGCCGCCGACCGCGACGCCGTCGTCGTCGACGAACTGAGCGTGCCGGGCGCGTACGACAGCCCGCTGGCCGCGGACCGGCTCGCGCGGCGCGAGGACGTCGACGCGGTCGCGGTCGTCGGCGCCATCGTCACCGGCGACACCGACCACGACCGCGTCATCGCGAACGCGACCGCCGAGAAGCTCACGCAGGTGAGCCTCGACCGGGACACGCCGGTCACCTTCGGCGTGAGCGGCCCCGGAATGTCCGGCGCGGAGGCGCGCGAGCGGATCGACAAGGGCGCGGACGCGGCCGAGGCCGCGATCGACCTCGCGGAAGCGCTCGACTGACCGAAACACGACCGACTACACACGACACATGAGCGACGCATACGACTTCTCGGAGCGGATCGGACGCGTAGAGCCCAGCGCGACGCTGGCGATATCGAACCTCGCGGCGGAGAAGGAGGCGGAGGGCGCCGACATCGTCGACCTCTCGGTCGGCGAGCCCGACTTCGACACCCCGGCGAACGTCGTCGAGGCCGGCAAGGAGGCCCTCGACGCGGGCCACACGGGATACACCTCCTCGAACGGGGTCCCCGAGCTCAAGGAGGCCATCGCGGCGAAGCTCCGCGGGAACGGCGTCGAGGCCGACGCCGACGAGGTGATCGTCACCCCCGGCGGCAAGCAGGCGCTGTACGAGACGTTCCAGACGCTGATCAGCGAGGACGACGAGGTCGTCCTGCTGGACCCGGCGTGGGTCTCCTACGAGGCGATGGCGAAGCTCGCCGGCGGCGACCTCTCTCGCGTCGACCTCGCGCCGCACGGCTTCCAGCTGGAGCCCGCGCTCGACGAGCTCGCCGAGACGATCTCCGACGACACCGCGCTCCTCGTCGTCAACTCCCCGTCGAACCCGACGGGCGCGGTGTTCTCGGATGCCGCGCTGGAGGGCGTCCGCGACCTCGCGGTCGAACACGACGTCGCCGTCATCTCCGACGAGATCTACGAGCGCATCACGTACGGCGTCGAGCCGACCTCGCTCGCGAGCCTCGACGGGATGGCCGACCGCACCGTCACGGTCAACGGCTTCTCGAAGGCGTACTCGATGACCGGCTGGCGGCTGGGCTACCTCCACGCCACCGACGAGTTCGTCGGCGAGGCGGGCAAGCTCCACTCCCACTCCGTCTCCTGCGCGACGAACTTCGTCCAGCGCGCGGGGATCGAGGCCTTAGAGAACACCGAGGAGTCGGTCGAGGAGATGCGTGCGGCGTTCGAGTCCCGCCGCGACCTCCTCGTCGACCTGTTCGACGAGCACGGCGTCGACGTCGACGTCGGCGACGGCGCCTTCTACATGATGATCCCGGTCGATTCGGACGACCAGGCGTGGTGCGAGCGCGCAATCGAGGAGGCGTCGGTCGCCTGCGTCCCCGGCAGCGCGTTCAACGCCGACGGCTACGCGCGGATCTCCTACGCCGCGAGCGAGGAGCGCCTGCGCGAGGCGGTCGACCGGCTCGTCGCGAACGACCTGCTTTGACATCCTCCCACGACTGAAGCCGTGGGATTCCTCTCGCGGGATATTGACTATGCCATCTCCCCGGAGGCAATTTTCCCGTCTCTGTCGACGGTACTCCGGTCTGTGCGCGCTTCTTTGGGACTGTCGTGAGGGTGTGGTGTCCCCGACCAGTCGTGGTCGTCCCACTCGAATCGCACGGGCCGTGCCATCGGCCTGACTTCTTGCTCCGTCTGCCGCTCGAGGAACGTCTTTGACGCCGTGAGATCCGCGTGTCCCTCGAACCCGCACGGACACGTCAGCGTCTCCTGATGTCGTGTGGTTCGCTCCGTCGACCCACACTGCGGGCACTCCTGACTCGTCCACGCTTCCGACCGCATCTCCACCGAGATCCCGTACTCTTCGGCGGTACAAGCAAGTCGGTCCACGAATTTCCTGAACGCCCAGAAATTGTGCGTCTTAGCGTTCGCCTCGACCGACCAGTGCGTCTCTAGCACGCTGGTCAGGTCACCGATATACACTGTGTCGACACCCTCGGCGTACAGCCGTTCGATCACGTTGCGACACAGCGCTGCTTGCGCGTGATCGCGGCGCCGAGTGCGTTTGCGATACAGCCGACGGATGCGCTTGCTGCTGTGTCGACCTGCTTCGAGTTTAGCCTGTAACCGGGCGATTTCTTGTGTCGTCTCGCGGAAGCGAGCGAATAGGTCGCGACCCTCGTAGAGATACTGTTCGCCGGTCGTCGTGGTACAGGCGACGAGATTGTTCGCACCGATATCCAGAGCGGCCGTTTCACCAGCCAGTGGAGTCGCCCGTGTCTCGTCAGAAACAGTCACGGGCTGCGAAGCTCGGAAGGTGTTGTCGGTCTCGTCATACCACAGGTCCAACCGGCCCTGTTTCTCGTAGTAGGGCCAATTGGGGTCGCCAGCGATCTCGAGCCGAAAACGGCCGGTGTGGTCGTATCTGTCTTTCAATTCGCTCCCAACCAGTATCTCCAGTCGGGAGCGCTCGCCCCATTCGGCGGTGTACGACGTGTTGCGAATGACGGTCTTGAGTTGACGACCGTCGTCCTCGTTGCCACGGAATCCCGGCGGTTCGGGGTGGCTCGTGACGGAGGTGTTCGAGGCGTCGTGGTACTGCTCTTTCAGACGGAAAAACGCTCGCCACGCTTCGCTGTTCGTCCGGATTACCTGTTGGGCGGTGGACGCACCGAGAACGCCTTTGTACTTGCCCTCAAGGTGGCCCGTATCGGCGCCCCACACGTCGCCTTCGAACCCCTCTTCGTCGTTGTACCGCATGAGGCGCTGATAATTGACTTCGTTCCAGAGAGCAGCGGAAGCGTCCAACAGGTCTCGCAGCAGCCGCTCTCCGTCCTCGGAAAGCGGACGTACTGCGAACGTGTTGGTACGCTTCACGACGGTAAGTTATTATACTTTTAGTCTTAAAGTCTTTTTGTCATGCGTCCAAACATAGATATTTCACACACGCTTGGTGGGCGGATCAAAGACTACGCGGAAGCGAACGAAATGGGACTCTCAGAGGCATACACCGAAGTGCTAGAGGCAGGATTGGATGAATTGGAGAGTTGAATATCCAGCAATAGCGTAGTTCGCACGTGCTACAGTAATTGTCGGATTCGCCCCACGACTAAAGCTGTGGGCTCTCTCCTTGCCTACCCGTAGGCGGACTCCCCGACGGTTTTTGTCCTCGCGCCCCGCACCACCCCTGTGAGCGACTCCGACGAATCCCCGATCACCGACGCGGAGCGGGAGGCCCTCCTCGACCGCGTGAACAGCCAGGGCGCGACGATCGGTGCGAGCGTCCCCGACGAGGTTGAGATCCACGGCGAGGCGGTCGACCTCTCCGCGTTCATCGTCGAGACCCGGAAGGTCGACACCGTTCCGCCCGCGCTCGACCGGAAGGTAACGGCGGCGCGCGACGCCCTCCGGAGCGAGCGGGAGCGCCGCGTCGAACGGCTGGAGGCCGAACCGATCGACCCGGAAACGGCGGAGACCCTCGCCGAGGAGGTGATCGGCATCGACCGCGCGCTCAACGCCTTAGAGGGGATCCGGCACCCGGGGTTCGCCGACGAACACCACGCCGACACGCTGGCGGGCCACGAGCGCTGGCTCGCGTTCGTCGACCAGGTGCGGTGACGGTCCCCCGGGACGCCACCGCTCGTCCGCCGGGACGATACCGCTCCCTCGTCGGCCCCCTTCCGAAACCCTTACTCGCCGCCCGCGTGGTACGTTCGGGTATGAGCGACACCGCAGCGTCGGACGACGGCGAGGACGAGCCCGCCGTCGACGCCGAGGAGGTCAGACACGTCGCCGACCTCGCGCGGGTGCGGCTCGCCGACGACGAGGTCGACGAGTTCGCGGCGCAGTTCGGCGACATCTTGGAGTACTTCGAGGCGCTCGACGAGGTCCCCGAGACCGAGCGCGAGGAGGAACTGGTCAACGTGATGCGCCCGGACGAGATCGAGGCGGGGCTCTCGCAGGAGGAGGCGCTCGCGAACGCCGAGGAGACCGAGGACGGTTTCTTCGTCGGGCCGAAGGTGTCGTAGATGGCGGCCGACCTCAACGCCTTCGTGACGGAGGAGCGGATCGAGGGCGCCGACGACGCCGACGGCCCCCTCGCGGACGCGACCGTCGCGGTGAAGGACAACATCTCCACCGAGGGGATCCGGACGACCTGCGGCTCGGAGATGCTGGCCGACTACGTCCCGCCGTACTCCGCGACCGTCGTCGACCGGCTGACGGAGGCGGGCGCGACCGTCGTCGGCAAGACGAACATGGACGAGTTCGGGATGGGGACGACGACGGAGACCTCCGCGTTCGGTCCCACCAGAAATCCGGTCGACACCGACCGCGTCCCGGGCGGCTCCTCCGGGGGCTCCGCGGCCGCGGTCGCGGCGGGCGAGGCCGACGTGGCGCTCGGCTCCGACACGGGCGGCTCGGTGCGCTGTCCGGCCGCGTTCTGCGGCGTCGTCGGGATCAAGCCGACCTACGGGCTCGTCTCCCGGTACGGGCTCATCGCCTACGCGAACTCATTAGAGCAGATCGGGCCGATCGCGGGCACCGTCGAGGAGGCGGCCGCCGCGCTCGACGTCATCGCCGGCGACGACCCGAACGACGGGACGACGCGCGACCTCGCGGACGTGGAGGGCGCCGACCCCGACGCGAGCTACGCCGCGGCCGCCGACGGCGACGTCGAGGGGATGACGATAGGCGTCCCCGCGGAGCTGTTCGAGGGCGCCGACGAGCGCGTCGTCGAGACGGTCGAGGCCGCGATCGACGACCTCGAAGCGCGGGGCGCCGAGACGACCGAAATCTCGCTCCCCTCCGTCGAGCACGCGGTCCAGGCGTACTACGTGATCGCGATGGCGGAGGCCTCCTCGAACCTCGCGCGCTTCGACGGCGTGCGGTACGGGAACCGCGCCGAGTCGGACGGCAACTGGAACGAGTCGTTCGCGGAGACCCGCGAGGAGGGGTTCGGCGCGGAGGTCAAGCGCCGGATCCTGCTCGGCACGTACGCCCTCTCGGCCGGCTACCACGACAAGTACTACGAGAAGGCCCAGGACGCCCGCGCGTGGGTTCGACAGGACTTCGAGGACGCGTTCGACGACGTCGACGTGATCGCGTCGCCGACGATGCCGGTCCTCCCCTTCGAGCTCGGCGAGAGCCTCGACGACCCGCTGCGGATGTACCTCGCGGACGCGAACACGACCCCCGTCAACCTCGCGAACCTCCCAGCGGTCTCGGTGCCCGCCGGCGAGGCCGACGGGCTCCCGGTCGGGCTCCAGCTCGTCGGGCCGAAGTTCGGCGAGGAGACGATCGTTCGCGCCGCGAGCGCGGTCGAGGGCCGATGAGCCTCACCGAGGAGGAACGCGGGCGGCTCGCGGACGTGGTCCGCCTCCAGCCGACGAAGAACGGCGAGCTCCGGGACGCCTGGGAGATGGAGAGCGGCAGCGAGGTCCACGGCTACCTGGAGGAGCACCTGAAGGAGTACTACTACCGCGACGACGACAGCCTGATCCGCGCGACGGCGGAGGCGAACGACCTCGTCGACGTCGAGCCCGGGATCGAGCCCGACGCGGTCGCGCGCGGCGCCGTCCCGGAGACGATCCGCGTCCCGGAGCTGGAGTCGCGGGTGGTCGACGTGCTCGCCGGCCCCGACGAGCGCTCGCAGTCGGTCGTCAGCGTGCTCAACGCGCTCCGCGAGGCGTTCGACGCCGACCCCGAGGTGGACGCGGTGCGGCGCGCGCTCCGCAGCCTCGAACGCAAGAACGTCGTCGAGGTCGTCTACCGCACCGTGCCGACGTTCCGGCTGGCGGTCGAGCGCGACGAGATAACGGTCGAAATCGAGGAGTAGACCCCGCCACGCGGTGCGGTCTGCGACACTTCCGTCCGCCGACACGATTTTGTACCGCGACGGAGACCGTTACCCCGATGGCCGACGACGAGACCCTCCGCGAGCGCTTCCGCCGCAACGCGAGCGGCATCGCCGCCATGGTGGTGACCGGGACGTGGCTGGCGGCGCTGCTCCTCAACGCTGAATGGTGGCTCCCGTTCATGCTGTTCGGGTACATCGTGATCGTCCCGATCGTCTCGATGCTGTTCGACGAGGAGGAGTCCGAGTCGGTGTACGTCGAGTCCGACTCCGGGTCGGTCCGGGTCGAGCGGGGAGAGGCGGCGGAGCGCGACGAGGCGACGGGCGACACCACGGACGCCTTAGAGCGGCTGCGGACCCGGTACGCGAACGGCGACCTCACGGACGAGCAGTTCGAGCGCAAGCTCGACCGGCTGCTGGAGACCGAGACGCCGGAGGACGCCGCGGAGTGGGCCGAGCGTAACCGGTCCGCAGACCGGGAGCGCGACGCCGAGCGCGAGCGGTGACGCGAGGACCGGGTCGCGGCGATCGGAACCGTGGCGGTCTCCCGCCGGCGCGGCCGAACCTCAAGCTTCAATGCCCGCGGCCGACTCGTCCGCGTATGAGCGACCAGGAACTGCGGAAGGAGGCGCACGACCTCGACGTCACCGTCTGGGTCGGGAAGAAGGGCGTCGACGCGGTCGTCGACGAAACGTCCGACCAGCTCGACGACGCCAAGCTCGTGAAGGTGAAGTTCCTCCGAGCGGCCCGCGGCGGGACCACGACCGACGAGCTCGCGGAGGAACTCGCCGACGCGGTCGGCGCCGACCTGATCGAGACCCGCGGGAACACGGCGGTGCTCCACTGATGGGCGCTTCCGCGGGACCGCTCGGGCCGCTCGCGATCGCGGGGACGCTGGAGCCGTACCTCGGGCCGGCGACCGGTATCGTCGTCGACGCCGCGATCTTCCTCGCCGTCGTCGTCGCGACGTACGTCCTCTACAAGGCGGTCGTCGCCCCGCTCGCGCAGCGGGTGTTCGACAGGCAGGGGCTCGACGAACACGCGCGGCGGCCGCTCCAGAAGATCGTGGCGTTCCTCGTGTTGTTCGCGGGCGTCACGGTCGCGTTCGGCGCGGCGGGCTACCAGGGGTTCCTGCGCTCGCTGGCGACGATCGCGGCCGCGGCGACGCTCGCGATCGGCTTCGCCTTACAGGACGTGATCAAGAACTTCGTCGCGGGCGTGTTCATTTATACGGACAAGCCGTTCCGCATCGGCGACTGGATCGAGTGGAACGGGAACTCGGGGGTCGTCGAGGACATCTCCTTCCGGGTCACCCGGGTCCGCACGTTCGACAACGAGCTGCTCACGGTGCCGAACCACGCCCTGACGAGCGACGTGGTGAAGAACCCGGTCGCGAAGAAGACGCTCCGGCTGAAGTTCGTCTTCGGGATCGACTACGAGGACGACGTCGAGAAGGCGACGGACATCATCGTCGAGGAGGCCGAGAGGAGCGACGCGATCCTCGACGACCCCGCGCCGTCGGTCCGGCTGACCGAACTCGCCGACTCCTACGTCGGCCTCCAGTCGCGGATCTGGATCGACGACCCGTCGCGGGCCGACTTCGTGAAGGCGCGCGCCGACTACGTGAAGGCGGTCAAGGCGCGGTTCGACGAGGAGGGCATCTCGATCCCGTTCCCGCAGCGGACCGTCTCGGGGCGCAACGAGTGGACGGACCCCTCGTCGTTCGGCGGGGGCGACTGAACGCCCCGTCACGTCGTTCGGCGGGGGCGACTGACGGATCGGCCGCGCCCGGCGGGGTCGATAGTAACGAACTTGAGGGTCCGGTAACTGGGTGTGCCCATGCACGTGGTCGTCATCGGGGCCGGCGAGGTCGGGACGAGCATCGCCGCGAGTCTCGCGTCGGACCACGAGGTCGTCGTCGTCGACGTCGACCCGGACCGAGCCGAGCAGCTCAAGTACGAACTCGACGTCCTCACCATCGCCGGCGACGGCACGTCCTCGGAGATCCAGTCGGCCGCCGAGGTCGACCGCGCGGACATGGTCATCGCGTGTACCGACGACGACCAGACGAATCTCGTCGCCTGCGGCACCGCGAAGACGCTCGGCGGCGGGTTCACGATCGCCCGCGTGAAGAGCACCGACTTCCTGCGCACGTGGGAGGGGAACGAGGGCGCGTTCGGCGTCGACTTCATGGTGTGTACGGATCTGTTGACCGCGCAGAACATCGTCCGGGTCATCGGGCTCCCGGCGGCGGTCGACGTCGACCCGTTCGCGGGCGGGCTGGTCCAGATGGCGGAGTTCGAGATCGCGGAGGGGAGCCCCGTCGCCGGACAGACCGTCTCGGAGGCGGACCGCTTCGAGTCGCTCACCTTCGTCGGCCTGTTCCGAAACGGCGAGATGACCATTCCGCGCGGGGACACCGGCATCACGGTCGGCGACCGCGCGGTGGTGATCGGCAGCCCCGAGAGCGTCCAGTCGTTCGCGACCGACGTCGCGCCGGAGACGACGCCGGACCGCGCGGACGAGATCGTCGTCGTCGGCGGCAGCGAAATCGGCTACCAGACCGCCCGGCTGCTGGAGGAGCGCGAGTTCAAGCCGCGGCTGATCGAGCAGGACCCCGACCGCGCGCGCTGGCTCGCGGAGAACCTCCCGGACACCGTCGTGATGGAACACGACGCGACCGACACGGAGTTCCTCTCGCGCGAGCACGTCGACGAGGCCGACATCGTCGTCACCGCGCTCCGGTCCGACGAGAAGAACCTGCTCATCTCGGTGCTCGCCAAGCGCCTCGGCGTCGACCGCGTGATCGCCGTCGTCGACAGCCCGGATTACGTCACCGTCTTCGAGGAGATCGGCATCGATATCGCGATCAACCCCCGCACCGTGACCGCCGAGGAGATCACGCGGTTCACCTACGAGAGCGTCGCGGAGAACATCGCGGTGCTGGAGAACGACCAGGCGGAGGTCCTCGAACTCGAACTCACCGAGGGGTGCGGGCTCGTCGGGCGACCCATCTCGGAGATCGTCGCCGACAGCGACGTGCGGTTCGTCATCGGCGCGATCACCCGGAACCGCGAACTCGTCACGCCGCGGGGCGACACCGTCCTCCAGGCCGGCGACCACGTCATCCTGCTCGTCGAGTCCGACTCGGTGAGCGACATCGCCTCGATGGCCTGAGATGTCCGGAGGGTCCCGCATCCGCGTCGGCTGGCGTGCGAGCGTGGGGCTCACCGGCGACGTCCTCGCCGCCCTCCCCGTCCCGCTGGCGTTCCCGCTGCTGATCGCCGTCTACTACGGCGAGTCGCCGGTCCCGTTCCTCGCGGCGATCGCGGTCTCGCTCGCGCTCGGCGCGGCGTTCCGGTGGACGCGCGACCCCGCGGAGGACCTCGGACCGCGCGAGGCGTTCCTCGCGGTCGCGCTGATCTGGTTCCTCGTCGCCGCGGTCGGCGCGATCCCGTTCGTCGTGGCGGGTGTCGGCACGGTCGCGAACCCGGTGAACGCTATGTTCGAGTCGATGAGCGGGCTGACGACGACCGGCGCGACCGTCCTCCGAGACTTCTCGCTCCACTCTCGCTCGGTCATGATGTGGCGGCAGGTGATCCAGTGGCTCGGCGGGCTCGGCATCCTGATTCTGGCGACCGCGGTCCTCTCCGAGATCGGGGTCGGTGGGGCACAGCTGATGGAGTCGGAGTCGCAGACCCAGGACGTCAACAAGCTCACGCCGAAGATCTCGCGGACGGCGCAGCTGATCTGGGGGATCTACTTCGGCCTCACGGGGCTCGCGATAGCTGTCTACTTCCTGCTCGGGCTCGCGGTCGACCCGCAGATGGACCTGTACAACGCCGTCGCGCACGCGTTCACGTCGGTCGCGACCGCCGGGTTCTCGCCGGAGCCGCTCTCGGTCGGTGCGTTCCACCCACTGATCCAGTGGGCGGTCGTCCCGTTCATGGTGATCGGCTCGACCAGCTTCGTGCTCATCTACTTCGCCATTAACGGCGAGCCGATGCGCCTCCTGAAGAACGAGGAGTTCCACTTCTACCTCGGCGCGATGGGGACGCTCGCGTCGGTCGTCGCGCTCGGCCTCTTCCTCGATCCGAGCATCGCCTACGGTCCCGAGGCGACCCTCCGGCACGCCGTCTTCAACGTCGCGTCGGTCGTGACGACGACGGGGTACGCCAGCACCGACTACGTCCAGTGGGCGCCCGCGGCGAAACACATGCTGTTCATGGGGATGTTCGTCGGCGGGATGGTCGGGTCGACCACCTGCTCGATCAAGTCGCTGCGGTGGCTGGTCGCGCTGAAGTCGTTCAAGCGGAACCTCTACACCGCAATTCACCCGGACTCCGTGCGACCGGTCCGGATCTCGGGGAAGCCGATCGACGAGGGCGCGATCCGCGATATCTACGCGTACCTCCTCCTCAGCATCGTGATATTCTTTCTGCTCGCCATCGTCATCGTCGTCGACGCCGAACGGGCGGACGTCCCGGTCACCGAGTTCGAGGCGCTCGGCGCCGCGGCGACGACGTTCCTCAACATCGGCCCCGCGTTCGGCGACGCCGGGCCGTACGGGACGTTCGCGACGTTCCCGATGAGCACGCGGGCAGTGATGATCGTCTTAATGTGGATCGGTCGGATCGAGATCATCCCCGTTCTCGTGCTGTTCACGAAGGCGTTCTGGACCTCCTGAGCCCCGCCCCACCCCCTCCCCGACCGCGGCCGCGACGCGTCGCGACCGCCCGCGCCGTCCGCCGTTCGACAGTTTAATACAGCGAACGGGCGACTCCCATATCGATCGAGTGACTATGTCGGTGGGCGTCAACTGGAAGGCGAGCGTGGGGCTTCTCGGCGTCGGAATCAAGTATCTGGCCGCCACGCTGCTGGTCCCGCTGGTCGTCGCCGTCGCGTACGGCGAGGACGTCTGGGTCTTCCTGGTCTCGATGGCGCTCGTCGCGGGGGTCGGGTTCGCGATCGAACGTGTCGACGCCGACCCCGACCTCGGCCCCCGCGAGGCGCTGCTGTTCGTCTCGCTCGCGTGGCTCGCGGCGGCGGTCATCGGTACCATCCCGTACCTGCTTGCGGGCTACGGCACGGCGTCGACGATCGGGCTCCAGACCGGGTCGGTCGGCGCGTTCACCGAATCGATCGTCAACGCCCTGTTCGAGTCGATGAGCGGGTTCACGACGACGGGCGCGACGGTGCTGGGCGAGATCAGCACTGACCAGCACTCCCACGCCGTGCTGATGTGGCGCCAGCTCACCCAGTGGCTCGGCGGGATGGGGATCATCGTCCTGATGATCGCCATCCTCCCGGAGGTCGCGGTCAACGGCGCGCAGCTGATGGACTCGGAGGCGCCGGGCCCGGAGCTCCAGAAGCTCACGCCGAAGATCGCGGAGACGGCGCGCGCGCTCTGGCTGATCTACTTCGGGTTCACCGTGCTGATGATCGCGGTCCTGTACGGGCTCCACCTCGTTGGAATGGCGCCGAACATGGACCTGTACAACGCCGTCGCGCACGGATTCTCCACCCTCCCGACCGGCGGGTTCTCGCCGCAGGCCGAAAGCATCGGGTACTTTTCCGCGGCCGTTCAGTGGGTCGTCATCCCCTTCATGGTCGTCGCCGGCGTCAACTTCGCGCTGTTCTGGCACGTGCTGCGCGGCGAGGTCGACACGCTGCTGGAGAACGCGGAGTTCCGGACGTACGCCGGCGCGCTCGCCGTCGTCACCGCCCTGCTCGCCGTCCTCCTGTTCCGCGGCGCCGCGCCGGTCTTAGAGATCGGGGGCGCCACGGAGGGGGTCACGGAGAACGCGCTCCGGCAGGCAGCGTTCCAGATCGGCTCGCTGCTGAACTCCACCGGGTTTGCCACCTCGGACTTCGCGCAGTGGGACACGCACGCGCAGGTGCTGCTGCTGTTCGCGATGTTCATCGGCGGCTCCGCCGGCTCGACCGGCGGCGGTATCAAGATCGTCCGGTGGCTGATCGTCGCGAAGGCGATCCGCCGCGAGCTGTTCACCTCGGCGCACCCCGACGTCGTCCAGCCCGTCCGGCTCAGCGGGAGCGTCGTGGACGAGGACGCGATCCGCGGGATCATGGCGTTTACGCTGTTGTACCTCGTGCTTCTCGCCGTCTCGGCGGTGTTCCTCTCGCTGGACGCCGCGCGAGTCGGCACGCAGCTCACCGCGCTGGAGTCGTTCAGCGCCTCGCTCGCCACCATCGGGAACATCGGGCCCGGGTTCGGCCGGCTCGGACCGTTCGGGAGCTACCTCTTCTTCCCGGACTCCTCGAAGCTGCTGATGATATTCCTGATGTGGATCGGCCGGCTGGAGATCGTCCCGGTACTCGCGGTGTTCATCTCCGGGGTCGACGGGAGGTAGGCCGCTCTCTCGACCCGGCTCCGAGAGCGTATCTTCATAACCGACGAGGAGAGTGGTGTCCGTATGACGAGTTCCGACGACGCCGGCGGTCAGGACCTGCTCGGCCACGCGCTCCTCCCGGTCGCGAACGAGGACGACGCGCTGGCGACGGCGCGGGCGCTCGAACCGTACGACCCGGAGCGGGTGACCGCGCTCCACGTCGTCGAGAAGGGCGACGGGGTGCCGGACAAGACGCCCGTCGAGCAGTCGGAGGAGCTGGCCGCCGAGTCGTACGCGGCGGTCCGAACGGTGTTTCCCGACGCGAGCGAACACACCGCGTACGCCCGGGACGTGGTCGAGGCGATATTCGACGCCGCCGAGGAGGTGGACGCGACCGCGATCGCGTACCGCTCGCGCGGCGGGAACCGCCTCGTCCAGTTTCTCTCGGGCGACCTGTCGACCGAGCTCGTGACCGACGCGCCGGTTCCGGTCGTCGCGCTCCCGCGCGCGGAGGCGGACGAATGAGGGGCCGAGGTCGCCTCGCCTCCGAGCGCTGACCGGGTCCGACCGATGACGCCGACCGACGACCGCCCCACCGTCATGGTCGCGCTCTCGAACCCGCGGACGGAGGGTGCGCTCGTCGCGCTCGCCGGCGCCCTTGCCGAGCACAGGGGCGGCCGTCTCCTCGCCGTCCACGTCGTCACCGTTCCCGACCAGACGTCGCTGGAGACGGCCGCGGAGAACAGAGAGCGGCTCGACGACTCCTCCGAGGCGCTGCTCGCCGCCGCCGTCGACGACGCCGCGGCGTTCGACGCGCCCGTCGAGACGAAGACGATCCTCTCGCACCGCGGGATCGAGGAGGTGTTCGACGCCGCGCGGACGAACGACGCGGACGCCGTCGTGATGGGGTACGGCGGGGCCCGGTTCGCCGGCGGGCGCGTCGAAGGGTCGCTCGACGAAGTCGCCCGCGACCTCCCCTGCGACTTCCTCGTGCTGGACGGCCAGCAGCTGAACCTCTCTGAGGTGCTCGTGCCGACCGCCGGCGGGCCCTCCTCCGACCTCTCCGCGGAGGTCGCGCTGGCGCTCCGAGACGTCTCCGGCGCGGACGTGTCGCTGCTCCACGTCGTCGACGAGGGCGAGGAGGAGTCGGGTCGCGAGTTCCTCGCCGACTGGGCCGACGGCCACGGGCTCGTGGACGCGGACCTGCGGATCGAGGCGGGCGACGTCGGAACGACGATCGAACGGGTCGGCGCGGGGTACGACCTCGTGGTCGTCGGCGCCACGGAGCGCGGGCTCCTCTCGCGGGTCGTCCGCGGGTCGCTCGCGTCCGCGGCGATCGAGCGGCTCGACGCGCCGGTGCTGCTCGCGGAGTCCCCCTCGTCGCGGTCGCTCCGCGAGCGGCTGTTCGGCGGGCGCTGAGGGCGCGGGTTCAGTCGACGAGTGCCGCCCGGGCCGACGCCTCCTTTCAGAATATAATGAATATTTATACGCGACCGGCGGGTACCCGGGGGTATGTACGACGACGAGGAGCTCTCCGAGATCCGCGAGGCGAAGGAGTCGTGGGAGGCGGAGACGCTCGACCCGACCCTCGACCGCCATGGCGAGCGGAAGGAGCGGTTCGCGACCGTCTCGAACCGCGAGGTCGACCGGATCTACACCCCCGAGGACGTCGCGGACCTCGACTACGAGACGGACCTCGGCTTCCCGGGCGAGCCGCCGTACACCCGCGGCGTCTACCCGACGATGTACCGCGGTCGCACGTGGACGATGCGGCAGTTCGCGGGGTTCGGCACCGCCGAGGAGACCAACGAGCGGTTCCGCTACCTCATCGACGAGGGGCAGACCGGGCTCTCGACCGCCTTCGACATGCCCTCGCTGATGGGGATCGACTCCGACGACGAGATGTCGCTCGGCGAGGTGGGCAAGGAGGGCGTCGCGGTCGACACCCTCCGCGACATGGAGGTGCTGTTCGACGGCATCGACCTCGCCGAGGTGTCGACCTCCTTCACGATCAACCCGAGTGCGCCGGTGATCTACGCGATGTACGTCGCGCTCGCGGACCGTCGCGGGATTCCGCGCGAGGAGCTTCGGGGGACCCTCCAGAACGACATGCTCAAGGAGTTCATCGCGCAGAAGGAGTGGGTGATCCCGCCGGAGCCCTCCCTCGATCTGGTGACCGACACGATCGAGTTCGCGGTCGCGGAGACGCCCAAGTTCAAGCCCATCTCGGTGTCGGGCTACCACATCCGCGAGGCGGGGTCGACCGCGGTCCAGGAGCTCGCCTTCACCCTCGCCGACGGGTTCGCGTACGTCGAGGCGTGCCTCGACCGCGGGCTCGACGTCGACGAGTTCGCCCCGCAGCTCTCCTTCTTCTTCAACTCGCACAACTCGCTGTTCGAGGAGGTCGCGAAGTTCCGCGCCGCGCGCCGGATCTACGCGAACGTCATGGAGGACTGGTACGGCGCCGAGGCCGAGGCGTCGAAGCGGCTGAAGTTCCACACCCAGACCGCGGGGCAGTCGCTGACGGCCCAGCAGCCGCTGAACAACGTCGCGCGCGTCACGATCCAGGCGCTGGCGGGCGTGCTGGGCGGCACCCAGAGCCTCCACACGAACTCCTTCGACGAGGCGCTCGCGCTCCCCTCCGAGCAGGCCGTGCGCGTCGCGCTCCGCACCCAGCAGATCATCGCCGAGGAGTCGGGCGCGGCCGACATCGTCGACCCGCTCGGCGGCTCCTTCGCGGTCGAGAGCCTCACCGACGAGACGGAGGCGGAGGCGATGGAGTACATCGAGGAGATCAGAGAGATGGGCGACGGCTCCGTGCGCGACGGCGTCCTCCGCGGCATCGAGCAGGGGTACTTCCACCGCGAGATCCAGGAGTCTGCCTACGAGTACCAGGAGCGCGTCGACGAGGGCGAGGAGACGGTCGTCGGCGTCAACGCCTACGAGATCGAGGAGGACACCCGGCCGGACCTCCTGAAGGTCGACGAGACCACTCGGGAGCGCCAGCTCGACCGGCTGGAGTCGGTGAAGGCCGAGCGCGACGACGACGCGGTCGAGGCCGCGTTGGACGACCTCCGCGACGCCGTCGACGCCGGCGAGAACGTCATGCCCGCGGTCGTCGCGGCGGTGAAGGCGTACGCGACGATGGGCGAGATCATGGGCGTGTTCGAGGCGGAACACGGCGCGTACCGCGAGCGGATCGGCGTCGCCTGACCGCGGACGAGGAAGCGTGAAACGGGGCGGACCGACGGCGGTCCCGCGGGGGAGCGCGGGCGGCGCTACGAGACCTCCCTTACGCCGTCTCGACCGGCCGCGCGGACTCCGCGCACCACGCGTTACCCCGGCGGCCCGCCCGCCGGAGGTCGAGCTCGACGACCGAGCCGGCGTCGAGCGACGACAGCTCGGCCTCCACGTCGGGGTCGTCGTACTCGACGACGTACAGCGTCCCGTTGCGCGGGTATTCGCGGAGCGTGATCGCTCCGTGGTCGTTACACGCGTCGACGACCGTGTACTTGCCTGTGCGGTCCATCCCGAGTCGAGCTACGTAGTGTTCCTTGTTAACAGTTGTCCGGGTGGGCGGCGCGGCCGCACGCACCCGTCACCCGGCCGCGAACGGTCCATTTTAATCGGCCCGTCGCCTCGCTCGGGTATGACGGAGACGGAGATCCCCGAGGACCACCCGCGGTACGCGTCGCTCGTGACGCGCCACCGGATCGAGGCGGGCGTGGAGAAGGGGATCACCTCGAAGCAGGGGCTGATCGCGCAGGGAAGAGGGGAGGCGTTCGACTACCTCCTCGGCGAGCGCACCCTCCCGAGCGCCGACGACGCCGCGCGCGCCGCGGCCGCGACGCTCCTGCTCGCCGACCGCCCCGTGATCTCGGTCAACGGTAACGTCGCGGCGCTCGCGCCGGCGGAGACGGTCGCCCTCGCGGACGCGGTCGGCGCCGACCTGGAGGTGAACCTGTTCAACCACACCGACGAGCGCGTCCGCCGGATCGCCGACCACCTCCGCGAGCACGGCGCCGAGGAGGTGAAGGGACTCGCCGGGGACGGCGAGATCCCCGGGCTCGACCACGCGCGCGGCGTCGTCGACGCCGACGGGATCGAGGCGGCCGACGTCGTCGTGGTCCCCCTGGAGGACGGCGACCGCGCCGCCGCGCTCGACGCGATGGGGAAGACGGAGATCGTCGTCGACCTCAACCCGGGAAGCCGCTCGCCGCGGACCGCCGACGTGCCGATCGTCGACAACCTGCTGCGCGCGGTGCCGAACGTGACGGCGCACGCGGAGGACCTCGCGGACGCGACGCCCGCTGAACTGGAGCGGATCGGCGACGAGTTCGACGCCGACGCCGCGCTCGACGCGGCCGAGGCGGCGATCCGCGAGGGGTCGTTCGCGGACGCGGACCCGGAGTAGTTCGACGGTCGCCCCCGCCGGAAGGCAAAAGCGTGCGCCGCCCCTAACAGTCGGTATGGAACTCGACGAGACGGACCGGGCGATCCTGCGGATCCTCCAGGAGGACGCGCGGACCCCGTTCTCGGAGGTCGCGCGCCGGATCGACATGTCCAGTGCGACCGTCCACGACCGAGTGAGTCGCCTCGAAGAGGCCGGCGTCATCCGGGGGTACCACGCCGACATCGACCCGAAGGCGGTCGGGTACGGAGTGGGCGCGTTCGTGGGCCTGCGCGTCGAGCAAGGTCGCGAGGAGGACGCGCTCGACCGGCTCCGCGGCATCGACGGCGTGCGCGAGATCCACCTCACCACCGGCGAGTGGGACGTGATCCTCCGGGTCGTCGCGGCCGACACCGACCGGCTCCGCGAGCTGATGTTCGATCGGATCGCGGAGACCGAGGGGTTCTCGCGCTCGCAGACGATGGTCATCCTCGGGACCGACTACGAGCAGCCCGGGCCGCCGCTGTAGGCGGACGCGTGGCGGGCGGCGTCCGGCGGTCCGGTTCGTGTGCGACCGTCCCGCTCGTGCGCGACCGGAACGCTCAACTCGGGACCTCCCCGAACGGTGACCATGAGCACAGGAGTGGCCGACGGGTTCGACCCGTCGCCGGAGCGCGCGTGGGCGGCGGTCGTCGGGGGCGTCACGGCGCTTTTGGCGGTCGGGTCGGTCGTCTTCCCGCGCGTCGTCTACGACCGGTTCCTCTGGCGCTACTTCTGGGGGCCGGTCGTCGCCGACGGCGAGGGCGCGCAGTGCGCGGTCCGAGAGGCCGGGGGCACCACGGAGCTGCTCGGCAGCAGCGCGGCGTGTCAGGCGGCGCGGAGCGCCGGCGAGGTCGTCGCGTCGCCGGGGTACACCACCTTCTCGACGGTGAGCTACGTGGTGATCCTCCTGGCGATGCTGATCGGCGTCGTCTTCCTCCTCCGCCGGCTCGACATCGCGACGGAGCTCCGCTTCTTCTACGCGCTGTTCCCGTTCATGCTGTTCGGCGGGGCGATGCGGACGGTCGAGGACGCGGGCGTGGCGGCGACCGACGCCGGGGTCGAACCCCTAATCGCTTTCCCGGCCAGCGCGGTGCTGATCAGCCCGTTCATCTACTTCACGGTGTTCCTGTTCACGCTCGCGTGCGTCCTCGCGGCGTACGGGCTCGAACGCCGGGACATCGTCGACGACTACGCGCGCCCGCTGTTCGCGTCGGGGACCGCGGGGCTCGCGCTCGCGGTCGGCTACCTGTCCTATCTCGCGGCCACGACCGACTACGTCACCTTCTACCCGCAGGTGCTCGTCCCGACGCTCGTCATCGCGACGGCCGCGACCGCGGTCACGTGGGCGATCGCGACCCGGCGGATTCCGACGATCCGGCAGGGGACCGGCGCGGCGGGGATCGTGATCATCTGGGGGCACGCGATCGACGGCGTCGCGAACGTGATCGGGCTCAACTGGATGCCCGCGCTAACCGGCACCCCGAACCTCGTGCCGAAGCACGTCGTCAACGCGCTGATCGTCGACTGGACCGGGCGCCTGCTCCCCGACTCGATCCTCGCCGTCACCGGCGACGCGTGGCCCTTCCTCCTCGTGAAGCTCGCGGCCGCGACGTTCGTCGTCTGGGTGTTCAACGGCGAGATGTACGAGGAGTCGCCGCGGTACACGCTGCTGCTGCTTATTACGGTGTTGGCCGTGGGGCTCGGACCCGGAACGCGGGACATGCTGCGCGCGACGTTCGGGGTTTAAGTAGCCGATTCGGCTTCGGTTTGTTATTTATAAGGGATTCCCGTGGGTGGCGTTGCGAACACGTCCAACCCCTCAGCGGCTCGCTTATAAATTGCCGATAGCGGATCGGCAGCGAACACCTCCAAAGCCCCAGCCGTGAGGGCGTCGTACGCTCGCTGCGGTCCTCGGTCGCTCGCTCCGCTCGCTCTCTGCGGTCCTTGCGTCGCCTACGACGCCCTCACGGCTGCCCCTTTGAGTCCCGCCCCGCACCGCAGCCTCACGCCTCCCCAGCCTCGCGGCTCGCTCGGGACTCCCTTCGGTCGCCCTCGCTCGCCGCGTCCCTCGCGCGTGCGACTCGCGCCCTGCGGGCGCTCGTCGGCACGCAGGGAGGCGCGACGCGCCTCTTGCAGCCGGCGGCTCTGCCGCCGGCGACGCCACCGCCGACAATTTATAAGCAGTTTTCAGAGAACGCGCCGGGGTTGGTCATTCGACGCCGCTCCGCAACGACATCTTATAAGCCGTCGGGCGCGGAACGGTCTCGGTAATGCTGGACGGGGTCAACGTCGCGCTCGGCGTCTCGGGGAGCATCGCGGCGGTGAAGGTCGTCGAACTCGCGCACGAACTGCGCCGGCACGGCGCGAGCGTGCGCGCCGTCATGTCCCCGGCGGCGACGAATATTATTCACCCGTGGGCGGTCGACTTCGCGACCGACGAGCCCGTCGTCACCGAGATCACCGGGAGCGTGGAACACGTGGAGCTCTGCGGCCGCGAGGGGTGGGCGGACGTGCTGCTGTTGGCTCCGGCGACCGCGAACACCGCCGGGAAGGTCGCGGCCGCGGTCGACGACACGCCCGTGACGACCTGCGCGACGACGGCCTTGGGCGCGGACGTGCCGGTCGTGATGGCGCCCGCGATGCACGAGCCGATGTACGATCACCCGGGCGTTCTGGACGCGCTCGACAAACTGGAGTCGTGGGGCGTGCGCTTCGCCGACCCGCGGATCGAGGAGGGCAAGGCGAAGATCGCGGCCGAAGGGGACATCGTCACCGAGGTCGCCCGCGCGACGACGCCGCAGACGCTCGCCGGGACGCACGTCGTCGTCACCGCCGGCGCGACGAAGGAGCGGATCGACCCGATCCGGATCTTGACGAACCGCGCGTCGGGGAAGACGGGCCGGGCGGTGGCGCGGGCGTGCTACGTCCGCGGCGCCCGGGTGACGCTCGTTCAGGACGGCCCCGAGGTCCCGTACGCCGACGTGGTCGCCGTGGAGACGGCCGACGAGATGATGGCGGCCTGTCGGCGGACCGCGGCGACCGCGGATGCGCTGGTGTCGGCGGCCGCCATCTCCGACTTCACCGCCGACGCGGTCGACGAGAAGATCCGGTCGGGGTCGCCGCTGTCGGTCGAGTTGGAGCCGACGCCGAAGCTCATCGACTCGGTGCGCGAGGCGTACCCGGACCTCCCGATCGTCGGGTTCAAAGCCGAGACGTCGGGCGACGACGCGGCGATGGTCTCCGAGGCGGAGCGCATCCGCGACCGGGTCGGGCTGGCGTTCGTCGTCGCGAACGACGCGAGCGTGATGGGCGGCGACGAGACGCGCGTCCTGCTGGTCGGCGAGGACGGGACCGACCCGGAGGAGGCCGCCGGCTCGAAGGACGCGGTCGCCGGCCGCATCGCCGACCGGCTCGCGGCGGCGCTCGACGCGTCGGGGTGAGGGGCGGCCGGAGCGATCGCCTCCGCGACGCTTCCGCGCCGCCCCTTCGACGCTTCCGTGCCGCCCCGCGACGACCGCGAACCGTGCGGACGGTATCGCCCGGCCCCGGCAGGGTTACCGCGGATACAAACTGTTTTGGGGCGGTAGAGTAACCACTCGGGTAGAACCATTCATGTGTAACGAGACGGTCACGCACGACCCCGTGGGAGGTGTGGTGGGTGGCTGACACCGATCCGCCCGCCGGCGACTCCGCTCCCGACGCGGAGGCGACGGTCGGTTCCGGTGCGGGCGCGGTCATCGTTCCGGTCGAGCCGAGCTCCACGCTGCGCTCGACGATCGCCCACGTCGCGGAGGCCGCCGCGGCCGACGGCGCGTCCGCGGTCCACCTCGTCGAGATCGCCTCGTGGCGGAACGGGGACCCCGAGAGCGACGAACGGGCCGCCGCCGCCGAGCGCGTGCTCGAACGCGCGGCGGCGTGGGCGAGAGCCGACTTGGAGGACTCCGAGGAGACCGCCGCCCCGGACGTCGAGGTCGTCACGGCGGTGCTCGGGGCCGACGGCTACCTGTTCGGCGCCGACGACTACGTCCGCGTCCTCGCGGAGTACGCCGAGGACAACGGCGCCGACCGCGTCGTCTTGGACCCCGAGTACACCCCGGTGGGGAACACGACGCTTCTCCAGCCGCTGGAGTTCGCGCTCTCGAACACGCCGCTGTCGGTCGAGACCGCGCCGGTCGACCGACCGACGCGCCGGGAGCGGTTCCGAACCGAGGCCACGACCGGGCGGTTCGTGGCGCTGTTCGGGCTCTCGCTGGCCTTCTATCTCCTGTTGGGCGACCCGACCTACTGGTTCGACGCCGTGACGGGCGTCGCGACCGCCGCGGTCGTCTCGATCACCCTCTCGCGGGTGAGCCTCGACTCGAACCCGGCGTTCCCGCGGACCCCGATGCGGATCGTTCGCGGCGTGATTTACGTCCCCGTGCTGCTGTTCGAGATCGTGAAGGCGAACCTCGTCGTCGCCCGGGTCATCCTCGACCCGCGGCTCCCGATCGACCCGACGCTGAACCGGATGCGCGTGATCGTCGGGAGCGGGCTCCCGCTGATGACGCTCGCGAACTCGATCACGCTGACGCCCGGGACGCTCACCGTCCGCGCCCGCGACAGCGACCTCTACGTCCACTCGCTCGTCCCGTGGGCCCGCGAGGGGCTGTTCGACGGCCCCCTCGAACGGTGGACGCGCTTCGTCTACTACGGCCGCCGAGCGGCCCGGCTTCCGTCCCCACGCGAGCGCGACGACGTCGCGATCCTTCAGGGTCCCGACGCAACCGAGGAGCTGCCGATTGCCGCCGCCGACGGGGGCGACCCGGGATCGGGCGGCGAGGCCGAGTCGAGTGACGGTCCGGGCGGCGATGCCGAGCCGACCGACGACCCGACCGACGCGGACGAGGTGACCGACCGATGAGCCTCGTGGACGCCTCGCTCGCGGCCGGCTACACGCTCGGCGACTTCCTGCTCGTCGCGGCCGCCGGCTTCGCCGTCCTCGCGGTCGGGATGCTCTACCGCGCGGTTGTCGGGCCGACGATGCAAGACCGGGTGCTGGCGGTGAACGTCCTCGGGACGAACACCGTCGTCATCCTCGCCATCCTCGGCGCGGCGCTCGGCGAGCCGACGTTCCTCGACATCGCCTTAGTGTACGCGCTGCTGAACTTCCTGATGGCCATCGCCATCTCGAAGTTCACCGTCGAGCGGGGTGGCGTGCTGTGACCGCCGCCCCCGTGGAGACGGCTCGCGTGTGGCTCGTGGTCGCGCTCACGCTGCTCGGGCTGTTCTTCTCGTTCGTCTCGATGGTGGGCGTCCTCCGGCTGCCGGACGTCTACTCGCGGGCGCACACCGCCTCGCAGGCCGACACGCTCGGCGCGGGGTTCGGCCTCGCGGCCGTCGCGCTCACCGTCGGGCTGGCGGGGTCCGGCTTCAAGTCGGTGCTCCTGCTGTTCTTCATCTTCGTGACGAACCCGACCGCGGCCCACGCCATCGCCCGGGCCGCCTTCGAAGAGGGAACCGTGCCGTGGATCGAGGGGGACGACCGCCGATGACGGGCGCGCTCGCGTCGGCCGCCCTCCTCGGCGCGCCGGTGGTCGCGCAGATCACCGCCGTCGAGGCGAGCCTGTTCGCCTTCGTCGTGCTGACCGCGCTGTTCACGGCCTTAGCGCGCGACGTGCTCGCGGCGGTGATCATCTTCGGCGCGTACAGCCTCGGGATGGCAGCGCTGTACACGTTCTACCGCGCGCCGGACGTGGCGATGACGGAGGCCGCCATCTCCGCCGGCGTCACGACCGTGCTGCTGCTGTTGACGCTCGCGAAGACGACCCGCCTCGACCACGAGGCCGCCTTCGAGTCGGTGAACCTGCCCGCGGCCGGCGCGGCCGGTCTGCTGTTCGCCGGCCTCATGCTCACGATGGGCGACATTCCTGCGGTGGGCTCTCGGGACGCGCCGATCTGGTCGAACCCGGACGTGACCCAGTGGTACATCGCGGAGACGTACGCGGAGACGGGCGTCGAGAACACGGTGATGGCCGTGTTAGCGGCGTTCCGCGGGTTCGACACGTTCGGCGAGGCGGTCGTCGTGTTCGCGGCCGGGATCGCCGCCCTCATCGTCCTCCACAGGGAGGTGTTCGCATGAGCGGCACAGACTCCGGCGTCGACGCCGGCACCGGTTCCGACACAGGCGCCGCTGCCGACGCCGACGCCGCAGAAGCCGGCGATGCCGCCGATACCGACGCCGCAGGAACCAGCGACGCCGCCGGTTCCGAGTTCGCCTCCGGCGGCGGGTTCGGCCGTGACCGGCCGCCGCGCAGCGACGGCCGCCTCGACTCGGAGCGCCGACAGGGGACCCCGTACACGGAGAGTCAGGTGATCATGCCGACGGTGAAGATCGTCGCGCCGTTCGCGTTCACCTACGGGCTGTTCGTCACCTTCCACGGCGCCGGCTCGCCCGGCGGCGGGTTCCAGGGCGGCGCCATCGTGGCCGCGGTCGTGTTCATGATCGCGTTCGCGTTCGGCATCGAGGCGACCCGGCAGTGGCTCGCGAACACCGTCGTCGTCGCGCTCGCGGTCGGCGGCGCGCTCGTGTTCGCCGGCATCGGGCTGGTCCCGGTCGCGCTCGGCGGCGCGTTCCTCCAGTACGAGCTGCTCCCGATCCCCGACCCCGTGAAGTACGGGATGGAGGGCGTCGAGATCCTCGGGATCGGCACCATCGTCGCCGGCGTCCTCATCGGGCTGTTCTTCGTCCTCGCGAAGGGGTTCAGCGACGCGGGCGGGTTCGCCGACGCGGACGCGTTCGACGACGAGGTCGGCGAGGGCCCCGACGGAGCCGACGAATCGACCGCCGGCGACGACGCGGCGGACGGCGCTTCCGACTCGGCCGACGACGGTCGGTCGGACCCGGGAGCGTCCGGTCCGGCCGCGACCGACGGGGGTGAGCGGTAGTGTCCGCTCCCCTCGGTACGGTCGACCTCGCCGGAACCGCCGTCTCGGCGCTCGCCGCTACCGCCAGCGCCGTCGACATCCTCACGACGAGACACGCGTACGTCGCGTTCGCGCTGCTGCTGTGCATCGGCCTGTACATGATGATCGCGAACCCGAACCTCGTGAAGAAGATCATCGGACTCAACCTGTTCCAGACGGCGATCTTCCTGCTGTTCATCGCCTCGGCGTACGTCGAGGGCGGATCGATCCCGATCGTCCCGACCGGCGGTCCGGAGGGCGGGCTCTACGTGAGCCCGCTGCCGCACGTCCTCGTGCTCACCGCCATCGTCGTCGGCGTGAGCCTCACCGCGGTCGCGCTCGCGCTGTGCATCCGGATCTACGACGAGTACGGCACGCTGCGCACCGACACGCTCCGCGAACTGCTCCGCGACGAGGGGTCGATCCCGTCGCGCCGGTCGCCGGACGCGTCGGGCACCGACGGGGCGGCAGGCGTCGACGGTGCGCCGGCCGCCGACGGGGCGCCCGCCGCCGACGATGCGTCGGGCGCACCCGAGACGGGGGGTGAGACGGATGATTGACGTCCTCCTGCCGCTCGCGGTCGTCGTCCCCATCGTGGCGGCGACGCTGCCGCTGGCGCTCGGGCTCCGGTACGACCGGGTCGGCTGGCCGATCGCCGCGGTCGGCACGACGGCCGTGGCCGGAATCGCGGCCGCGATCGCGGCGGAGGTGGTCGTCAACGGCCCGTTCGACCACGCGCTCGGGGGCTTCCTCCCGCCGGTGGGGATCGAACTCGTCGCCGACCGGCTGTCGGTGGCGGTGCTGCTGCTCGTCGCCGCGGTGTCGGTCGCGACGCTCGCGTTCGCGCGGGTCGCCGGCCCGCGGGGGAACCCCTTCTACAGCGCCTACCTCCTGCTGGTCGGCGGCCTCGTGGGGATGGTGCTCACCGGGGACCTGTTCAACCTGTTCGTCTTCTTAGAGATCACCGGGCTGACGACGTACGCGCTCATCGCCGCGGACCGGTCGGGCGCGAGCGCGTACGCCTCGCTGAAGTACCTCGTCGTCGGCACCGTCGGCGCCTCGCTGTACCTGCTCGGCGTCGGCTACGTCTTCCTCGCGACGGGGACGCTGAACATGATCGCCGTCCAAGAGCAGATCGTCGCGCAGGCCGGCTACGGCGACCCGCTCGTCCGCGCGAGCTACGCGTTCATCGTGACCGGGCTGGCGCTGAAGATCGCCATCTTCCCGGTCCACTCCTGGCAGCCCGACGCCTACCAGCGCGCGCCGGACTCGGTCACGACGATCGTCGCGGCGCTGGTCTCGACGACGAGCGCCTACGCGCTGATCCGCGTGACGTACACCGTGTTCACGGTCGACTTCCTCGCGGCCAACGAGGGGATCGCCACCGCGCTGCTCGTCGTCTCGACCGTTTCGATCGTCGCGGGCTCCGCGCTCGCCGCGATGCAGTCGGACCTCAAGCGGATGTTCGCGTACTCCTCGGTCGCGCAGTTCGGGATGATCGGCGCGGCCGTCGCGCTGGCGAACGAGACGGCCCTGCTCGGCGGGATCGTCCACCTGATCGGCCACGGAATCATGAAGTTCGGCCTGTTCCTCGGGATCGGCCTGCTCGCGCTCGGCTACGGCACCCGGCGGATGGAGGACCTGGCGAGCGCCGCGCGCGCGGCCCCGTACACGTCCGGCGCGCTCGCCGTCCTCGGCCTCGGGCTCGTCGGGATCCCGCCCTCGATCGGCTTCCTCGGAAAGTGGTACATCGGCGTCGGCGCGGTCGACGCCGGCCTCGTCGGCGGCGGCGCGGTCGGGATCGCGGTCGCGGGGGCGATATTCGTCAGCACGCTGTTCACGCTGTCGTACGTCGCGCGGCTGTTGGAGCGGTTCTACTTCGGCGGGGCCGGGCTGCCCGGCGATCACGGCGAGCCGGCCGGAGACGGCGGTGACGGCGCGGGCGAAGGGGCGGCGACCGACGGTGGCCGCGGAAATGACCACGCGGCGACCGACGGTGGCCGCGGAAATGACCACGCGGCGACCGACGGCGCCGACGCCGCCACGGCCGGCGGCGGAGAGTCGTCCCCCGCGAAGACCGCCGACGGCCTCCCCGCGCCCGTCGAGGGCGCGCCGCGGTCGTCGCTCGTCCCCGACCGGGTGCCGACCGCGCCGCTGCTCGCGCTCGGACTGGCGGTGGTGGCGACCGTCGCGCTCGGCTTCGGCGGCTTCGCGCTCGCGGAGTGGTTCGGCCCGTTCCTCACGGAGGCCTTCGCATGACTGACGCTGTACTCTCAGACCCACGACCCCTACTGGCGGTCCTCGTCTCGTTCGTCGCGGCGTTCCTCATCGTCGCGTCGTACCGCTCGCCGAACGTCCGCGAGGGGTGGACGCTCGTCGCCTCGCTCGCGAAGTTCGGCATCGTCGCGTCGATGCTGCCGGCGGTCCTCGACGGCGCGGTGTTCGAGTGGTCGGCCGGAGCGTTCCTCCCGGGCATCGGCGCGCCGATCGAGTTCGCGCTCCGCGCGGACGCGCTCGGCATGCTGTTCGCGTTCCTCGCGAGCGGGCTGTGGATAATCACCTCTTTCTACAGCATCGGCTACATGCGCGGGCTCGACGAGCCGAACCAGACCCGGTACTTCGCAGCGTTCGCGGTGTCGCTCGCCGCGACGATGGGGATCGCGTTCGCCGGCAACCTCGTGACGATCTTCGTCTTCTACGAGCTGCTGTCGATCGCCACGTACCCGCTCGTCGCGCACGACGAGACGGCCGAGGCGCGCTCGGCCGGCCGAAAGTACCTCGCGTACACGATGTTCGGGGGCGGCGTGCTCGTCCTCGCCGGCACCGCGCTCGTCTACCTGATCGCCGGCTCCGTCGACTTCACCGCGGGCGGCATCGCGGAGCTCGCGAACGCCGACCCCGGGCTCGCGATGCTCGCCTTCTTCCTGCTCGCGATCGGGTTCGGCGTGAAGGCGGGGATCATGCCGCTCCACCGGTGGCTCCCCGAGGCGATGGTGGCGCCGACGCCGGTCTCCGGGCTGCTCCACGCGGTCGCGGTCGTCAAGTCGGGCGCGTTCGGCGTCGCCCGGGTCGTCCTCGACGTGTTCGGGCCCGAGCTCGTCTACAACCTCTCGCTGCCGTTCGGGTTCTCTGCCGGGCTCGTCCTCTCGACCATCGGGGCGATCACGCTCACCGCGGCCTCCCTCATTGCCCTGCGGAAGGACCACCTGAAGCGCCGGCTCGCCTACTCGACGATCAGCCAGCTGAGCTACATCATCCTCGGGCTCGGCCTCTTCGGCTGGTACGGGCTCGTGGGCGCGCTGCTTCACATCCCGGCGCACGCGTTCATGAAGCTCACCCTGTTCTTCTGTGCGGGCAACATCCACGTGTCGACCCACACCGACTACATCTCGCAGATGGCCGGGATCGGCAAGCGGATGCCGCTGACGATGGGGGCGTTCACGATAGCCTCGCTGGGGATGGCCGGGATACCGCTGCTCGCCGGTTTCGTCAGCAAGTACTACATGCTGATCGGCGGGGTGCGGATGGGGATGAACTTCACCCCGGTCGCGTACTACCTCGCCGGCGCGCTGCTGCTCTCCGGCGTGCTCAACATCGCGTACTTCTGGCCCGTGATCTACACCGCCTTCTTCGAGGCGGAGGACGCCCACGACGCGAAACCCCTCGTCGACTTCCCGCTCGGCGGCGAGTCGCGGTCGATCGCCGCGGCGACAGACGGGGGCCGCGCGGGCGATGGTGAAGACGACAACCGTGACGACAGCGAGGACGTCGACGACATCGTCGCGGACGCGGGCGATGGCGACGACTCCACGCCCGACGCCGCCGAAGGCGTCGACGAGTCCGAGGTGCCCGACGCCGATCTCGACGACCTCCCGACCGACGAGGAGGGCGTCGTCCGGCCGGACTTCGCGGCGAGCGAGCGCGACTTCTCGGAGCCGGCCGAGCGCGTCGACACGGGCGACTACGCGGTCGACCAGCGCCCCTCCGACGCGGACGTGCCGTTCGGTCCCGGGCGCGGCGAGGCGGCCGACGACGCGGAGACCGCCGACGCCGACGAGGCCCCCCCGGAGCCGACCGAGTCGAGCCGCGGCCCCGACGACCCGCACGGCGACCACGACGACGAGCCGCACGGCGGGCACGACGCGGACACGCACGACGACGACCACCACGGCGGGCCGCCGGCGGGCGGCTGGGAGCACATCGCGGGGCTCGACGCGCTCCGCGGGCGCGAGTCGACGTGGTTCACGCTCGGGCCGATCCTCGCCGCGATGACGCTCGCGGTGCTGCTCGGCGTGATCCCCTACGAGATGGGCTTCCTGGAGCTGATCGAGCTCATCGTCGACACGCGGCTCCCCGAGGGGGTGGTTCGGCCGTGACTATGTCGACCGAGCTCCTGACTTCGCTTCCGCCGTACGTCCTGCTCGCGTTCGCGGCGCTCGCGGTGCTTGCGCTGCCGCGGCGGTCGGGCCACGCGGTCGCCGCGCTGGCGACGGCGTTCACGTTCGCGCAGGCGGTGCTGCTCGGCGACGGCGGCACGGGCGCGCACCTCGCGACGACGTTCCTCGGGTTCGACGTGGTGTTCTTCAACGTCGACCAGTTCTCCCTGCTGATGGGGGTCGTCGTCGGCTTCCTCGCGACGGCCGCAGTGCTGTACGCCTACGGCAGCGAGGCGCCGACGTGGGTGACCGCGTTCGCGCTGCTGTACGTCGCCACGACCTTCGGAACGATCTACGCCGGCGACTGGCTCACGCTGGTCTTCTTCTGGGAGCTGACGGCGGTCACCTCGACGCTGCTCGTCTGGCAGCACGGCGGCGAGGCGGTGCGGGCGGGCTACCGCTACGCGCTGTTCCACGGCACCGGCGGAACCATCCTGCTCGCCGCCGTGGTGGTTCACTTCGCGAACGCCGGCACGTTCCTGTTCTCGGCGACGAACGGGATCGACCCGGCCGCGACGGTGCTCGCGGCGGTCGGCATCGGGATCAACTGCGGGTTCATCTTCCTGCACAGCTGGCTGCCGGACACCTACCCGCGCCCGCACGTCGCGGCGTCGGTGTTCCTCTCGGTGTTCACGACGAAGACCGCCGCCTACGTGATGTACCGCGCGTTCCCCGAGGGCGGCATGTGGCTCGCCTACCTCGGCGGGTTCATGGCCGTCTACGGCGCGTTCTTCGCGCTGCTCCAGTACGACCCGCGGCGGCTGCTGTCGTACCACATCCAGGCCCAGCTCGGCTACATGCTCGCCGGGTTCGGCCTCGCCACGGCGGTCGGCGAGTTCGCCGTCGTCGGCGGCTTCGCGCACCTGTTCAACAACGTCCTCTACAAGAGCCTCCTGTTCATGGCAGTCGGCGTCGTGGTGTACCGGACCGGCGTCGAGGACATCCGCGAGATGGGCGGGCTCTGGCGCGTGATGCCGGTCACCTTCCTCGTCTACCTCGTCGGCGCGGCCTCGATTACGGCGGTGCCGGGGTTCAACGGGTTCATCTCGAAGGGGATGGTGCTCGACTCCGCCCACGAGATTCATAACTACGTCCTGCTCTTAGACAGCGGACTGCTCTGGTGGCTGCTCGTCCTCGGCGGCGTGGGGACGTTCATGTCGTTCATCAAGCTCGGCTACTACGTGTTCTTCCACGGCTCGGCGACGCTGTCGCCGGACGACGCGACGCCGTTCCAGACCGCGGGGATGCTGCTGGCCGCGGGCGCGTGCGTCTTCTTCGGCGTCTTCTACACCCAGCTGATCGAGCTGATGCCGTTCACTGACCTCATCCTCAGCGACGAGGTGTACTTCAAGCCGTACAGTCGGAGCCACCTGACCGAGAGCGCGGCGCTGCTGGTCGCCGGCTTCGCCGGGTTCTTCGCGCTGAAGCGCCCGCTCGGCTGGCTCGCTCATCGGATGCCCGACGTCGACGCCGTCCTCTTCCCGGCGGCGTTCTACCTCGGGCGGGGCTCAGTGTGGGGCGTCACGGAGCTGTGGGCCGCCGTCGACCGCGCGACGATGGCGATCGCGGGCGCGATGATGCGGACGGCGAGCGACCCGCGGGAGGCGCTCTCGCGCGTCGGGATCGACGTCGAGATCCGCGCCGGTATCGGCCGGAGCGTGCTGTTCCTGACGCTCGCGGCCGGAACCGCGCTGTTCGCCGTCCTGCTGATCTGAGGGGCGGCGCTACTGCCTCGCCCGCTCACACCGCCTCGTCGCCTTGTCGCCGCGCCTGCTCGCTGAGCGTGAGGAAGGCGACTGCCCCGAAGAACGCGACCACGAAGGCGAAGACCGCGGCGTCTCCGCCGGCGTAGTGGCCGAACAGAAGCGGCGTGACGCTCAGGCCGAAGAGGCCCAGTCCGTACCCGATCCGGTCGGTCCGGTCCTCGAACCGGGGAGCTTCCGCGAGCAGGGACACGTCGAACGCGAGGTGGAAGTAGGCGGCCCCGGCGTAGACGGCCGCCGTGCCGAGGGCGGTCGGGAGGTACGGGACGAGCTGGTAGACGCCCAGCGCGGCGAGGAGACCGACGCCGGCCGCGATCGGGAGGGCTCGGTTCACGAACGCCTGATCCGCGAGAAAACTGATAAAAGCCGCGACGGTCGCCGCTCAGTACTCCTCGTACGCGAGGTTCATCATCCACTGCGAGAAGGCGTCGGCCTGCGCGTCGACCTCCTCCTCGCCGATGAACGGCGAGAGCATGTCGTCGGCCATAAGCAGCGAGAAGTCGAGGTCGCGCGGCGCGGGCTCTAAGTAGTAGGTGTTGTGGCCGTCGTAGACGGTGTCTTCTCGCTGGATGACCCCGGCCTCCTCCAACGACTCGGCGATGCGGCTCCCCTTCCGCGAGGAGACGTCGAGTTCCTTCCAGAAGTCGCTCTGGTGGATGCCGCCGGTCTCGCGGATGAGTTCGAGGCCGGCGCGCTCGTCCGCCGACAGGTCGGACTCGATTTCGGACGCGCTCATACTCTCTCACGCCTCCCGAATCGCTTAAAACTGGCTTTCCGGTCGGACGCTTCGCGCCGCGCGGTCGTCGTCTCACCGGCGAGTGAACGCGAACTCCCCGCGAGCCGGAGCGACCGTCACGACCCCGACGCCGCGGAAGCCGAGATTGAGCAGGTGCGGCCGGCCGTCTGCCGCCTCGCCGGCGTCGTATCCGAGCTCGTGCGAGTGGCCGCTGAACGCGGCGAACACGTCGTAGTCTCGGATTGCGAGGGCGAGCGCGATCGACCCGGTGTGGAGGTGCTCCCGGTCCGTCTCGCGCGTGCCGACCGCGTGGTGGCGGTCGAACGACGCGCCGAACGGCGGTTGGTGGGTCGCGAGCAGCGCGTCGGAGCGACCGCGCAGGCGCTCCGACAGCCGCTCGTACGTCGCCTCGATCGCCTCGACGCCCCGGTGGAACGCGGCCGCCTCGTCGTCCGCGATCCCCAGCGACGCTGCGGCCTCCCGGACGGACGCGGACCCGCTGACGACGCGGTGACACGCGTCGAGCAGGTCCTCGGCGATCCGGTCGGCTTCGTAGCGGCGGTCCTCGTGGGGGACCGACCGGGGGTCGAGCGCGTCGAACTCGGTCTGCGGAAGCGGCGGGGTGAGCGACCGGCGCTCGCAGCCCCAGCCGACGACAGCGAGGTCCCCGAGCGTCCGGGCGCTCAGGTGTTCCGCGGTGGCCCCGGAGACGGGCGCCACCACCTCGGCCGGCATCGGCGCGGGGTCGTGGTTACCCGGCACGTAGACGACCGGAACGTCCGGGGCGAGCCGCTCGACGAACCGACGCGCCAAGTCGGCGTCGTCGTCGCCCGCGCGGTGCGTGAGATCGCCGACGACCAGGGCGGCGTCGACGTCCTCGGGCGGCGACACCGCGTCGAGGTCGTAGTCGCCGGCCGCGGGCTTCAGGTGGAGGTCGCCGCAGACGAGGAGCCGCATCGTCTCCTCGTTCGCGTCCGGGGTGAAAACGTTCCGGACGACTTGGTACCGCGGCGCACGGCGGACCGACCGGGACGCGACCGCGTCCGACCCGTTAGGTCCCGCCGACCGCGAAGTTCTCGGGGAGCGACACCGGTTCCGCGGGCGTCTCGCAGGGCGGGCCGTCGGCGTACGCCATCTCGGGGTCCGAGCCGGTCCGGATCCGGGTGAACGACCGGGTTCCGAAGGCCTCGCCGTGGAGGCAGGCGCCGTACTCGTGGTCCGCGAGGACGCCGCTCGCGCGGTCGAGCCACGACGAGCCCGACTCGCCCGGCTCCGGGACGAGCGCGGCCGCGACCCGCCTGGCGCTGTCGGCGCGCTCCTCACCGAACTCCCCCCGCCGCTCGGGGACCGCGAACCGCTCCGCGCCGTTGACCACGCCGCCGACGTTGCCGACGACGTGGACGCCCGGGTCGAGTCGGGTCACGACGAGGCCGCCGTCGTACGTCAGCAGGAACGCCGCGCGGTCGTCCGCGAGGACGAGGTTGAAGCCGTCGTACGCGCGCTCGTCGAGCTCGCGCTCGACCGCTCGCACCGCATCCTCGGCGGAGGCGGCCGTCAGGCAGTCGCGGACGAGCAGCCCCCGCGAGCGCTCGCCCTCGCGGTCGGCGTCGAGCCACCGGTTCGTGACGGCGACGACGAGGCCGCGCTCGGAGAGGCCGATCCACGTCCCGCCGGCCTCGGCGTCGCGCGGGGCGACGTACCGGACTCCGTCGCCGTCGGCCGTTCGGAGCGCCGGCGGTTCGCTCGGGCGGTCAAGGGCCTCGTCGCGGGTGGCCGCGAGCGCGACGGGGGCGTCGCCGAACGCCCGCCACGCGAGGGTCAGAGTACACACGCCCGCAGATACGCCCGAGCGACTGAAAACTCCACGGGGGATCCGCCGCACGTGTTTACTCACAATAAAAGAAATCTTTTGGTGACTGGCCGCTTTGGTCCGGATATGAACGCGATTGCCGTCTACGAGGGAGCCGACGAACCGGTCGTGACAGCGAAGCCGCGACCGGAGCCCGCGCCCGGCGAGGCGCTGGTCCGGACCCTGCGGGTCGGCGTGGACGGGACCGACCACGAGGTCATCGCCGGCGGTCACGGAGGGTCTCCCGCGGGCGAGGACCACCTCGTGCTCGGCCACGAGGCCGTCGGCGTGGTCGAGGACCCGAACGACACGCCGTTCGAGGCCGGCGACGTCGTCGTCCCGACGGTGCGCCGCCCGCCCAACGGCGCCAACGAGTACTTCGCGCGCGGCGAGCCGGACATGGCGCCGGACGGCGAGTACCACGAGCGCGGCATCGTCGGCGCGCACGGCTTCATGGCCGAGTACTTCACCAGCCCGGCGGAGTTCCTCGTCGAGATTCCGCCGGCGCTCGCGGAGTGGGGGTTCCTCGTCGAGCCGATCTCGATCGCGGAGAAGGCGATCGAGCACGCGTACGCCAGCCGGTCGGCGTTCAACTGGGAGCCCGAGTCGGCGCTGGTGTTGGGCAACGGGTCGCTCGGGCTGCTGACGGTCGCGACCCTCGGCGAGGAGTTCGACCGGATCTACTGTCTCGGGCGCCGCGAGCGCCCCGACCCGACGATCGAGATCATCGAGTCGCTGGGGGCGACGTACGTGAACTCCAACGAGACGTCGATCCCCGAGGTCCCGGAGGCGTACGAGCCGATGGACTTCGTCTTCGAGGCGACCGGCTACGCGCCCCACGCCTTCGAGACGATCGAGGCGCTCGCGCCCAACGGCGTCGGCGCGCTGCTCGGCGTTCCGGGCGACTGGGAGTTCGAGGTCGACGGCGGGCGGCTCCACCGGGAGTTCGTCCTCCACAACAAGGCGCTCGTCGGCAGCGTCAACTCCGGCTACGGCCACTTCGAGTCGGCCGTCGAGTCGCTCTCGGGGCTCTCGGACGCGTTCCTAGACGATCTCGTGACGGGAATCCACGGGCTCGACGAGTTCGAGGCCGCGTTCGCGGATGACGACACGACTATTAAAACGGCGGTCGAATTCGGCGCATATGAAGAACGTTGACGACCTCATCGACAGCGCGGCAGAGCTCGCGGAGCGGGGGCTCTCGAAGGGCGAAATCGCGGACGAGCTGAACGTCTCCCGCGAGACGGCGAGCTGGCTGGTCGAGCGCGGCGGCGGGGCGGAGAGCGCGGAGGCGGCCGACGCGACCGCCTCCGCCGACATCCACGTCGACTGGTCGGCGCTCGGGCGCGACTCGACCCGCCTCGGCTACGCGGCGAGCGCGATGGCGGACCTGCTCGCCAAGCAGGGCGAGGAAGTGGACCTGACCGTCGGCGTCGAGAAGGCGGGCGCGCCGCTCGCGACCGCCGTCGCCGACCGGCTCGACACCGACCTCGGCACGTACGCGCCCGCGAAACACCAGTGGGAAGAGGGAGACATCGACGAGCACGGCGGCGGCTTCTCGCGGAACTTCGCCGCGATCCGGAACCGCGACTGCTACGTCGTCGACGACATCATCACCTCGGGGACGACGATGCGGGAGTCGATCGACGCGATCCGCGAGCAGGGCGGCGAGCCGGTCGCGTGCGTCGTCCTCGTCGACAAGATGGGGTACGACGACATCGACGGCGTCCCCGTCTACTCGCTCGTCGACGTCGTCCGCGTCGACCGCGACGAGTAGGGTCGCGACGAGTTCTGGAATTCACTTATAAACATCGGCTTACAGAGCGAC
>NZ_JBZVGZ010000013.1:0-97183 GCF_058630335.1 Halorubrum sp. SD41 | reverse complement strand
GAAGGTGGGGAAGCGTTCGAGCCTGCCGACCCCCGACTCGCACTGTACAAGCGCACGATCAACCAGCTGCTGGAGGGCTCGTTCTACGAGTCCGATGACGAGCAGCTGGCTGCTGTCGTTCAGCAGTTCGATGCCGCCGCAAACGAGGACCCGGAGTTCGGCCTAAAGCTCGCGGCCTATGCGCGCCAGGAGCTCTACTTGCGGGACATCCCACAAGTACTACTCGTGCTGGCAGCCAACGACGACCGATTCAAGGACGACTCCCCCGAGTCGCTCATCCGCGAATGGGCGCCGGCGATCATCCAGCGGATGGACGAGACGGCCACCGCGCTCGCGGTCCACGATCAGCTGTTCGGCGGGACTGCGCCGTGGCCGCTTCGACGCGGGATCGAAGACGCGCTGGTGGAGATGGCCGACGCCTACACGCTGGGCAAGTACGAGCTGTCGCGGCGCGAGGTGACGCTGCACGACGTCTTCAACCGCGTCCACCCCACGCCCGTCGACGCCGAGCAGGAAGCGCTCTTCGAGCGGTTCATGCGTGGTGGCCTTGACGACTATCCCGACGTCGACCCGTTGCCGGCGCCGAACACGTGGGAGACAGTTATCTCCGAGCGCGGCAACACCCAAGCCGCCTGGGAACTGCTCATCGAGGACGACGAGTACACGCTGCCCATCTTCGCATCGATCCGGAACCTCCGGAATATGCTCGAAGCCGGCGTGCCGGAGGACACCGTCGTGGATCACCTCGACCTGGAGGCCGTCCGACACGCGCCGCTGTACCCGTTCCGGTACTACCAGGCCTACACCGCGCTGCAGGACGCGGATGTCCAAGCACCGACGGTCGCGCAGTGGCTCGAAGACGCAATTGATGTCGCGGTCGAGACGGTGCCTGGCGGATTCGGCGATACCTTTGTCGCGGTCGACCTGTCGGGATCGATGGATCAGCGGCTGTCCGCGAACAGCACGCTCCGACTGAAGGAGATCGGTGCGTTGTTCGGTGCGATCCTGGCCGACCAGGGTGCTGACGTCGGCGGGTTCGGCGACGACTTCCAGACCGTTCCGATGCACGTCGACACGCCAGTCCTGCAGCGCCAAGCGGCGGTGCTGGCGATCGACGAGGACGTCGGGAACTCGACGAACGGCTGGAAGGCGATCAAGCACCTCCGCGAGCGAGGTGAGCCCGTCGAACGCATCGTCGTCTTCACCGATATGCAGATCTGGGACAACACGCCGTTCACGGCCCGCGATTCCCAGACGGTCAAAGACGCGTTCGATGCGTATCGGGACGAGGTGTCTGCTGACACCGCGCTGTATCTCGTCGACCTCGCGGCCTACGGCGACCTGGTGACGCCAGAAGGCTACGAGAACGTCTACAACATCTCAGGATGGTCGGAGAACGTCCTCTCGTTCATCGAACACGCCGAGAATCCGAAGCAGATCATCGATGAGATCGAGGCGTTCGAGCCGACCTAGCCCTGTCTGTATCTTTTCTTTGAGGATGCGCGAGTGGTGGAGTTCGGAAACACGCGGTCGTGCCACGACCGAGACGGGCGTTCGAATCGTCCCTCGCGCACTCGGAGTACAGTTGTCGAACATCTGGCCCGTGAGACGCGCCTCAACGGAGATGAAAATATGGCAGTATCCAATACCACCGACCCAGAATCGACGACAATTGCCGTCGTGACGATTCGAATCCCCTGCGGCGCAGATGGGGACCTCGTCACTGACGCTGAGAAGCGTCTCTCGCGGCCCGAAACTATCGATGACGTCACGATTGACGAACTGGATAGTATCGAGCCACAGCTGTCGGCAACACTCATTACCGTCGAAATTACGGTCCGGTGGGCTACGGCGATTGGCGAGGAGGAGATCAGAGACAGACTGGCTGGTGTCTCGGGACTTGAGTCAGTCAGACGGATTGCGTGACATCCTCCTCGCGGTAAACGGCGAGGCTTCCCACGCTTGGGGAATACCAGTCAGTCGTCGTCACCAGAACCTCCGGTTCTGGTTGGCTCACGAGACGCAGTCTCGTGAACGCTGGCAGAGGGTTCCGACTCTTCGTAGGCTGTGAGCGTCATCTGCGCTGGTACGCTCTTCTCACGGTGAGTCGTGGCGGTGTCACAACCGCGCCCATCCCGAGGCGAGTCATCGCGTCCCGCCTTGTCAAGCGGGACGCTCTCTCCCCACGGGTCAACCCGTCGTGCGATATTCGCGGAAGCGTTGATGTCGGCCTGAAACGTTGAAACGTGGCAGTCGTCGTTCGGACACCGAAACTCGGCTTGGGAGTCCCGCTGACCGATTCGGTGGCACGAGTGGCACGTCTGCGAGGTGTACGCCGGATTCACGTACTCGACCGGGACGCCTTCTTCCGTCGCCTTGTCCTCGATGCGCCCTTGGAGTCGGGCGAACGCCCACGAGTGAAGGCGACGATTTATGTATTTCCCGTAGTCGAGACGCTCACGGATGTACGTCAAGTCCTCCATCACCAACACGGGGTTCTCGAACTGTGTGGCGTACTCAACGGCTTGCCGAGACGTCTTCTCCACGATGTCGGTGAGCGCGTTCTGGTAGTGGCTGAATCGGTCGTCAATCCGCCACACGGATGCGTCACGCTCTTGGAGTCGTTTCAGGGTCGTGTGCATCTCTTTGCGGAGATGCTTCGCTCTGCTTCCGCTACTCACGAACGGGTCAGTCGGAGAACCGCCCTTGAGGGCACAGCCCGTGATGAGGGCGGTTTCTCCGATGTCTAAGCCGATGTGTGTGGCGTCACCGTCCGTCGCTGGTTCTTCGACCGGGTACTCGATGGTGACGTGCAGTACCCAGTTCTTCCGATGCTGTTGAAGCCGTATCTCTCCCGCCTTCGCATCCTCTGATACGAGGTCGTGCCAGAGGTCTTCCTGTTCGGGGTTGATACGGAGCGGTATCCAGAAGTTCGTTCCCCGACCGGGACGCGGAACCCACCACGTGAACTCGTAGTCGCGTTCGTCGGAGTGGTCAAACTTCGCGGCTTGGTTCGTGAGCCGTATCGGGTGGCCGTCGTCCAACTCCTTGGCGTCGTATGTCTTGCGGAGTTTCGGGACGTAGTTGCAGAGAGCGGCTTTGGCCTGATATGGCAGGTCGTAGGGCGTCACGATGTCACTCACCGCCGACATGGTACTCGCCCCGGCGTCGAACGCCTCTTGCAGACCGTCACGGTACGTGTCGAGCAGGTCGTTGAGTTTCGACTGCTTGTGCGCAGTCGGTGGCGCGAACGTTGCTTGAAGCGTCTTAGTTATCGTCGTCACTGGCGTCTAATCCTTTCTCGATTAGTTCAGCGTAGGCACGAGGATGTCGGATGCCATTGTCGCGGGCGTAGTCTTTCACCCGTTCGTGGAGATCGCTCCCTCGTTCCATATCGATTTCAGTTCGCACAATTCTTTGTACGTTTTCTTGGAACTAATAGATTCCGTCTGGTATTCGGACTGGTTGAGTCTGTGGGTTGCGTAGTCAAGTGACGCGATTCACGCCCGCCGTGAACGGTGGGATCCTCTCGCTGTTCAAAGATAGGCCGTTCAGAACGGCATAGCCGAAAGTGTAGTAATCTATTTGACTGTTACCACGATATTGGTAATTATTAGATGTACGAACCGTTTGATGAGACTGCTGCTAGAGTGTTGCTCGCAGTCAATCCTGGAGATTCGATCCGAACGGTAGCCCAACATCTCCACACCCCCTACGAAACGGTTCGACAAGCAGTCAATCAACTAGAGGATGCAGGGTATCTTCGATATGATGACGGACTGTTCGTGACCGACGATCGCGTCCGTAAGGCGGCACAAGACCTGCTGGCCACGAGTGCCGCCGTGAATCCACCGTCCATCGAAGAGGCGTACGTACTCCCACAGTTCGGTGACTGGCCCTTCGCCTTTACACAGGTGGACGCCGTCTACGTGTGGACTCAGGGCGGCTACCAGGTCGGTCGCGATCCTGACGACTACCCGCTCTTTCTTGCCGTCCTCGAGGAGGATGTCGACGCCTGGCAGCGTTTTTCCGAACAATTTGGAATCCCAACAGGATTTGAGCGTCGACCGGAGGACTCGTTTGAAGGCCCTCTCCAAATCGTCCTCGACGAGCGTTCCGTGCTCGACCCCGACCACGTCGAAGGATATCCAGTCATCTCTCGGGGCGAGACGATAGCGTTCATGCGGGAGCATTATGCGACGTTTCAGTCGGCACTTGCTATGCTCAATCGTATGTACGACGATCTCGATCTCGACGTTTCCTACCGTGAGTCAGAAAGAGAATGGTCGTGAGTTTCACAGCACCAATTGAGTTACCGACCCCCTCTATGGTGAGGCTTCTTTGATTGCTGTCGGGTTGACATCGCGGCGACCTCGGTTACTATTTGTGAATAGTTTACTATTCATACTCCTCAGCGCGTGACGGGGCGATATCCGATTAACCAACAAATCTATGCCGATACGGTCTTTGTTGGTTAACACAAGGCGACCGCTAATGTCCTACGAGCCACCGACGCCGCCGGCAGAACTCCCGACAGACCTCGTCAATACGCTCAACGAGTTCTCTTCTGAGCAGCTCCAGCACGTTGCCCGCTACGCTGAAGAGCTAGCTGAGCACAAAGCTCGCGAGGCACGTCTCGAAGAGGATTCAGATGAAAGCGAAATCGAAGAACGTCCCGGCGATCTGCCGGACGACGTCCCGGCGAAGGCCACGATCACGATCAAGGAGATTAACGACAACCGCTACTACTACTGGCAGTGGAGAGAGGGGGACAAGGTCACGTCCAAATATAAAGGGCCAGTCAATCCGGACGAATGAGGGGTCAATACATCCGATTATCGATTTCCCACATCCCGTGTGCTATTTGATTTTGGTACACTTGGAAAAGTGGTGACTACACACCCCTCGTCCAGAGTGAAAACAGTAAGAACGAGAAAGAATTTGAGATTAGATTAAGCCGTTAATAGTCGATAGAGCCGTTTTTAGGCACGAACAGTCGAACAGGGTTCCACAGTTGAAGCATGGTTTTCTATTTGAGACAGAGCACACCCCTGATCACGAGTGTATCCACTGATAGGTTCTCATCACACACCCCGTGTGCAAAGTGTAAATGTGCCGTATTCCGACGGTAGAGAGTTATTAGGCTGGTTTTGTATATTGAATATGGCCTACATCCGTGGGATGACACAGACGTACTGGACTCCGTGTAAGAGATGAATTGAGTAACAAGTCGAGCGGGAACACCCCGTGTGCAAAATGAAATTCGAACGGTGAACATCAAGAGAGTCGGAGACTGAACCGATTTTCACTTCGATGACGGGGGATGGTCGACCCTCCGTTTACACTTCGATGACGGGGAGTGTCAGACGTGCGGCTTGCACTTCGATGATGGGGGGTGGAACAACTAAGTCCAATCACAGATACGCAAATTCACATGAGGGCCGCCGATTTTGCGTTACACATCGATGACGGGGGGTCTTCCACCAGATGTACTTCGGTGATGGTTCTTATTGACGAACCGTGAAACAGCTGAATTCACAGGGAATATTGGATACAACGGGAGAATAAACATCGACGGAGGTTAATCTTTTTAATGCTCCGGCGTACAGCAGGCATATGGCCGGTAGTGATCAAGAAGGGGCGGACCAATCCACCCTTGATGAAGGAACTAGTTCTACATCGGATGGACAGCAGTTAGAATCCGCCCGTGAGGATGCTGCCGGAGACTCAAGTCAAAATCAGGGATCGACCGAAGAGACCGCTCAGCGGTCGATCCGTGATATGCTCGATGATGAGGGGGAGGCATCGGTGTTCGTCAACCGGGACCTCGTCGAGCCTGACACCATTATCGACGAAGAGCGAATCGTCGGCCGTGACGACCAGCTCGAGTCCGTCGTCTCGTTTTTGAAGCCGACTCTCCAAGGAAATCGGCCGCCGAATATGCTGCTGTACGGTCCCGCAGGGACAGGTAAGTCACTCATCATCGGGGCCGTCACGCAACAGATCATCGAGCTCTGTCAATCCAAAGGCGAACGTTTCGGCGTTGTCGATATCAACTGCCAACCGATCAATACGCTCGATCAGGCCGTCTACGAACTCGTCCAAACTGTCGCTCAGGACGTTGAGACGGAAGTCGGTGTTCCAGAGACCGGCGTCTCGACGAAGCGCAAGTACCGACGTCTGTACGAACTCATCAACGAGCACTACGATTCAGTCATCTTCATTCTCGACGAGATCGATCTCTTGGTTGGCCGGCGCGAAAACGACGAACCCGCATACTCAAAGCTTCTCTATCAGCTATCACGGGCGAGTAACACGAACGAAATTGAAGGCCGCGTGTCCGTCGCAGCGCTGACGAACGATCCAAAATTTATGGAAGACATCGACGGACGTGCCGAGAGTTCATTCAATCCACGTGACGTCTACTTCCCTGACTACGACGCAAACCAGCTGCGCGAAATTCTCGAAAATCGACGCGATGCGTTCCGTCAAGATGCTCTCGAGGACGACGTGATTCCGCTCGTGGCGGCGTTCGCTGCACAAAGTCACGGTGACGCACGGAAGGCGATCGATCTATTCCGCGGTGCCGGTGACCTCGCAGACGAACGAGGAGATGAAGTAGTCACAGAGGACCATGTCCGAGAATCCCAGGAAGAGATCGACAAAGACCGCTCACTGAAGCTCGTTGAGGGGCTCACGACACAAAAGAAGATTTCACTCTATGCAACCGCAGCCGTTGCGTATCACTCGAGCCGGACAGGGAGTTCTGTCCCAAGCCCGGTTGGATTCAAAGTTTATCAGTGGGTCACGAACGAACTCGATGCGGACCAGATGACTCGTGAGACGTACGTTAAATATGTCAAAGAACTTTCGACGTACGGGTTGATTTCAACATCCCGGAAAAGTCGCGGACGAGGCGGCGGGATGTATATGGAGTTCACATTCACGGGTGATCCTGAAGCGATGATGACTCGGATTGTCGATGATACACGCCTAGAAAGAATAGCCCAGCAGGAAGAACTCCTCAGTTCAGTCGTGAATGCTCAGCTGAAAGAGTTTCATGAGGAGTGAGGTCCGGTCGAGCATTCGATGGAGAACACACCCCCCGTGTTCGATGTGTAAAGTCGAGATCGGAGCGGGACAGAATTCGAGAGAGTCCTGAACTGGGATCGGTGAGTCAGAGAACACGAACCAGCCGCTTCCAAACCGGATCCTCTCAAAAGACTGAAATAGATCAAGCCACGAAGTCTCGTGACCTCCCACCCCCCATCATCGATGTGTAAACAGCAGGGGGGTGGAAGGGGGAACTCACGTGGAGCAAATCACGAAAGTCGGGTTTGACACGACGAGACGGTTGAAAACAAGGAATATCGTGTATGAAGACGAGAGGCGTGGTGGAGCCATTCGTGTTCGGCTAGTCGAAGTTTCACTTCTCCTAACCTTCACATCTAATCCCAGTACGGTTCCGGTTATAACGCAGTATATATAAAACTTCGTCAGACAATATACATTGCTTACGAGAATATAGATTCGACCGCTGAGGCGTCCTCCTTCATGTTTGTGGTCTCATCGCCGGTTTTCGCCGTTCTCTGGTCGTCACCCCCCCTCCCTCCTCTCATGTTTTTACACATCGATGACGGGGGGAGGGAGTGTGGCTGTGGTTCTCTGCTGGAAAGTATTCGCTGATCGGTCACTAGAAATCGGTTAGCTCTAGCTCACGTGTCCCTGCGAGTTCTCGACGGATCTCCGTCCGATCCCAGCCAAGCGGTGACAGCACACTCTCGACAGCTCTGACGAGTTGCGTCTCGTAGTACGACACATCGTACGACTCGACCTCCTCGTGAGTCAACGCGACCCGTTCTCGCGAGCTTTTCTCGTCGTCGACGACCACGTACTCGATGTCTTGGCCTGGATGAACAGCGAGATCATGATCGCGAGCCCGCTTCAGCGCCGCCACGTTCTGGGTGTTCTGTGTATATCCTTCGAGTGGCTTGGAGACACGATTTTGTTCGACGAGTTGGTCAATCGGCACCGTTCCAGTGTGGAGACGCTTGATGGCGTCTTGGAGACAGTCGAGTACGGCGTCCGGAGATCGAGTCGCGTCGAACCGTTCGAGACAGTCCCGCTGGATGTCCTCGATAAACGACGGGGTCGACCGCTGGCGAGCCTCGATCCCACGTAACTTGAACCCGTCGTTGCCAGCCACCTTGCCGAAATACTTCGTGAGTGCACCGGCATCACTCTCGCGCTGCGGGACGAACGCCACCCAGTCGTAGTGGGCTTCGTGTTCGAGCCGGATCTCGACCTCTTCCGTGATTGCCGTCGCGAGCGTCCCGAGGTCCTCGCGGTCCTCGTCGTCGACGTCAGGGTCCGGCGTCACCCAGATGGAGTCGACGATGCCGTGGACGACCCGCCAGCCGCCAGCTTCCAGCCGCTGTTTCGCCGTCAGCAGAATCTCGCGAGCGAACGCGTTGATTGCCTCGTGGCACTCGATGCGGCCGAACTTCGCGTTGCTGAACCCTTGATAGCCGAAGCAGGCGACGAGGATCCACTTTAGCGCTCCCGACCGCCCCTCGAGTTCTGCCAGTCGGTCCTCGTCGAGGTCGTCTCGTTTCTTCTCGCGACGGATGGCCGCCTTGATCTCGTCGCGCGCGTCGATGATCGGCTGTAGCACGTCGACGAGGTAGCCCCGGTCGTCGCAGATCGAGTACCCGAGGCCGGGGACGTCGTCGCGGTCGCTGTGGCAGCTACACCGGATGACGTCCGGCGAGACATTCCGGGTACAGATGATGTTCGGGTACAACGAGGAGAAGTCGAGTTCGTGGACGTTCTCGTGGAGGCCGACCTCGGGAGCGAAGATGAAGCCGCCGCGGTCGGCGTCATGGAGCGTCCCCATTGGCTTGTAGAACTCATGGCGCCAGGAGTTCCACGGGACGAGGACGCCGCGGTCGTGGGCCTCGCAGATCTGGATCGCCGTGAGCACGTTCCCGATCGACGCCCACGCGAGCTCCTGGACGGGCTTTTTCGAGCGCGACACGAGGTCGAGGATGCCGTCGAGGTTCGTCTCCCCGTAGAAGAACGTGTTCGACTCGTCGATGATCGCTCGACCGGGCACGTTGTACCGCGCCGGGGAGTGACCGACGCGGCCGTAGCTTGAGTACGTCGACCGGCTCGCGAGCTGCTGGTAGTCGACGTTCGGCCACCGACTCAGCGAGAAGTCGTCGACGCCGGCAGCCGTCGCCATCTCGTACAGCGTCGGGACGATCTCGCTCGTCGAGCAGACGAGGATGTCTGGATCATGTGTTTCGATCGCCGCTTGGACGGTGGTGAGGATGTCTCCTGCTGACCCGGTAACGGTCTCGCCGGCAATTGTGAGCTCGCTGTACGTGTCTTGGCCTATCTCGGTGACTGGAACACCAAGCCGGAGTGTCGACAGCTCCGCCGTCGGCGTTGGATCGCAATTCGTCTCCAGACAGTACCGGAACTCCCGCGAGAAATCGACGTTGAAGCAGGCGAGATCGCCGACCGGATGCGCTGATAGTTGGCGTGCCTGTCGCGCAAGCGGTGTGACGCGGTCGACGTGGTTGACATCGACAGCCAGAGCGCGCTCGTCGTCACGCCTGAAGCCGGAGCGCCGCGACACGGATTCGGTCGCGACGACGTCAGGATGCCGTTCGTATAGTGAATGAAGTTGTGTAAGATCGATGTCGGTGTCAGGGTCACGTGCTGCGACGAAGAAACGGGGCGTGTAGTCGTCGCGTTCGGTCATGGTGGCGCCATCATCGGTCGCTTCCCATTCAAGAGCGCGACCATCGTCAAGGAAATCGACTTTGAACGGCATTTTCGTAAGTCACCCACCTTCTCGTCTCTACACCGGAGTCTCGCATAATCGGCGGCGTGTCTGTTCCGGATTTCGGGAAACGGAGATTGTCTCGACAAGAACAGCGTACTCTCGCGGGTTCGCTCTGTTAACCCTACTTCCAGAATCGTTTCCGGGTTTGTTAGCTGAACATCCGGTAGCGTGTTAACCAACAGAATGACCGTCCTACAGATCGTTGTTGGTTAAGACTGCTGTGGACAGTCCTCCATATCTTGGATTTAGTGATCAATATACTACCCCACATATTATTATACCGCTCTCCCGTTGGTTGGCACATAATGTCCGAAGAGCCGTCCCCACCCCACCGAATGAGCCCGGATGGCGGCACCGAACACCGTGACGTGAACGATGTCGTCGAAGAGGAATGGATCGAGGAGACGACGCCGTTTGAACGAGTGTACGAAGTCATCTCTCGTGTGTACGATCCGCTGTCTGCAGCACAGATCGCCGAGCGTGCCCGCGTCTCACCGACCACGGCGCGAAAGCACCTGCGAACGCTCGAGAGCGCTGGTGAGGTAACGACGTCACAGGACGGTCAGACGACACACTACCGACGGTCGGAAACCGCTATCGTCACCGAACACGCCCAGTCGCTCCTCGCGGAACGGACGCCCGAAGAGATCGCGTCCGGCATCGCCGATATGAAGTCGCAGATCCAGGCGTGGCGCGAGGAATACGGTGTTGATTCACCCGAGGAATTCGCCCGAGAACTGGATATCGGGGACGCCGACAGCGATCATGGTGCGCTCCTCACAGAATGGCAAACGACGCGACGCAACCTCGCGCTCGCACAGGCAACACTCGCGATCGGTGAGGTGAGTCAGACTGGTCACCTCACTGGCACGGACACGGACGACGATGGTAACGGCGATACATCCATCGTCGTATGAGTGACGACGGAGATCCCCCTCACCATATTCAGCCAGACGAGCAGTCTGAGGTGTTTGGTCCCATCGACGCCGGGGCACTACGGGAAATACGGGACCTGTTTGTGGACCTAGAGCCGCTGGTCCAGGCGGCGTCATTAGACGACTCCCTGAATCCACAGACACTTTCCGTTGAACTATCCGACGGCGTCGGAGCGGCATCAACCGCCCGGATAGATGTCCGGTGGAGTCTCACCGGGAACTACGCCGCACACTATACAGATGCCCAAGACCGAAATTTTCGGTTCGACTGCCATCCGAAACCCGACGCGCCGCGCCGACACTTCCATTCACCTCCCGATGCTCTGAGCCGTCCTGTCGACCCATCTTGTATTGCTGTGTCTGAAACAAGCCTTGTGACGCGAGCGATTCTCCAGCGGTGGCGATACGCCTATACGAATGGAACATTCGATGGGATCAACGACGCAGAAAATCCGCCATAGAAGCCTTGTCGGCACGGGTTCTTCTACAGGATCCGTGTTTTCAGAGCACAATCAACTGCTCTTCCATTGTGAGTTACTCACCTCGATGGACCAAATTGTTGGATGGTCTCGCCGCAACCATCGTAAAAAATTTTAATATGGTAGGGAACCAACTACTTATATGACTAACTCGCCCGACCGAACGTCAATTCCTGACGGCGGTTCGCTCCGACGGCGTGACGACTCTAATGAGGGCGATAACGGGTTCGATCTAGACGTTGAACTCCCTGAAGACAGCCTGTTCGATCTTGACGATTACTTGAAGATGTACGAAGTGGCGTCTAAGCCCAAGCAATATCTAATCCTTGAGGCGCTTGCGGAGAATAATCAACTCAGCACCAGCGAACTGTCAATGGTACTTGGTGAGGAAGATAATGCGCTCCACTATCCGATCCGGACGCTCAAGGATGTCGCACTCATCAAGAACCGACGCGATCCGAATACGGGGACTGAAGAGACCTATTCATACTACGAACTGACAGAGCTAGGACGGATCGTGTTGACCGAAGGGATCCGCGAGGGTGTCAAAATACTGGCTCGGCAAGAAACCGCTCTCGAAGACAAATACAGCAAGTAGTGCCAATCTAATGACTTGTGGATCATTGACTATTCCTGAACCCCACTCTCACCCGTTATCAGTTTCATCCTCCTCTATTTTACGAGCGTTCCGTAAGGCTGCTAAATCGTCTGTAAGTGTGTCTACAATCTCCTCTAGTGCGACCACACGTTCCTCAAGGGTGTCCGAGTGGGTTTCAAGCTCATAACGACCGGTGGAATCTTCGGTGCTGGACTGGCCTTGGTCTGCGTTTTCGTCTGTAACTAAGCGAGGATTCGCCGGGATCGGATAACCAATCCGAGTGGCAGATACCAAATTTGCATCCGTGTTATCTACCAAGAACGGCCGAAATTTCTCTTGTGCGTCCGAAGATCCGTGGACCAATGAGATATGTGTGGGATCAGCATCTCGAGCAAACTCTAACAACCGATTAGCTGCAGCGTGACCACTCAATGAGACCGACCGTACCCAATTAGTCGGGACGTTGATTGTATATCCAGCGTCGGTCTCGGAGCTACGAACGTCGCTGCCGTCATCTACATCATCAATATTGGTTAGTGGACGTGTACTGACCTGTAATTCGGCAGTATCTCCGCTAGCCTCAAGTAGTTCTCTTCCAAGTGTTTCCTCGGCTTGGTAGCCGGTAAATATGACCCGTCCCTCTTCGTAGTTTTTCACCATCTCGAGAAGATACGCCGGAGATAATCCACCGGTCAGCATCCCTGAGGGGGCAATGACGATTGGTGCTGATTCCCCATCGAAAATTTCGTATCGATCGTCAGGCTTCGATGGGCGCCAAGCACACTCGGGTGTGAATGGCTCTGAATCGCCTGCATTAGCTCGGTGTTTGTTGATCGATTCCGTGACGTACTGACCGACAGAATACGCGTGGTAGATGTCGGTTGCTTCCGTTGCCATTCCATCATAGACAATCTCAATATCTGCTATCTCATCATCGGGGAACTGCTGTAGCCGCCGTTTGAAGGCCTGCATGATCTCTTGTGCACGCCCTACTGCAAAGCTCGGAATAAGAACCGGAATTCCCAACCGAGCGGCATCAATTGCTTCTTCAACGAGTGTGTTACACGCATCACTGAACGAATTGTGGTTGGTCCGATTCCCGTATGTGGACTCCAAAAACAGAGTATCAACTGAGGGGGGTGCTTGGATGTCACGGAGGTGTTGCGATCGTCCTCCAAGATCACCTGAAAACAGGATTCGACGACCAACAGTTTCGACAGTAATCCACGCGCTCCCCAGTAAGTGTCCAGCGTCGCCAAATTGTAGATTCAAATGCTCTCCTTCGATATCGGTGAATTCAGAGAGCGTGTATTCACCGTACGAGATCGGTTCAAACCGGGATAACACCTCTCGTACATCGCCCTCTGTGAACCGTTGTTCACGCCCGGGCTTCTCGGTGTTTTCTTTGTGGATCTTTAACGAATCATGAAGGAGTTGGTGTGCAAGCGCCCCTGTGGGCCGTGTACAGACGATGGGCGCATCGCGGCTCAATTTGTTCTTGTGCTCAAGTATAGGAAGTCCACCAATATGATCGATATGGGCGTGCGTCAGGAATACTGCATCAAGATCGTTTGACCCAATCCCCCGGAAGTCAGGGAAGGAGACGCCGTTCCCAGTACCAGACCCTTGTTTGAGCCCACAATCTATGAGATATTCACCATACTGGGTTTGTAACTGGTAACAGCTCCGACCGACCTCGCGAGTGCCACCTCTAGGGATTATCACAACAGGAGCGTCAGAATCTGTATAGTCAGCTGCTTTTCCCGGCTGTTTCCAGAGCACGGTCGCATCATCTTCAGATGGATCGGTAGGTTGTGTAGAAGGCATCGTTTGAACTACTGAGATAGCACCTGTTCTGCGTAGAATTTCTCCTGTTCCTGTGTGCGACCCCGGAACGTAACGTGCTTGAGGAGATCTGTTTCAGCGAAGGCTGGCGCAAATTGGTCGAGATCAGTAAGCACACCGTCGAGAGGTCGTGCACTGTCTCCGGTGTATGATACATCTGACAACTTCCAAATTCCCGGAATCGCGCCACGTTTGCCTGCCTTTTCAGCTTCGGGCTCTGTGTAGTACCGTGCCCGACCGGCCTCCATTCGCGTATCTCGTGATGCCCGTGACGGTTTCGCGATGACTTCATCCATTCGAGTCAATTGAAGCGGTGATCGCTTCTTACCGGGAAGCGCATCACCGAGCTCTTCGCGCACCATATGTGCCGTGAAACCCGATGATTGTTGGAAATACAGCATTGTCATCTCACCCTCTTCTTCATAGAGTGCCGGCTTTGCGACCGGCTGTCCTTCATCTGAAGTAAGGTATCGTGGGGGGATCTCAACAACGCAGAGCCCCGCTAGGGATGTCCGATCTGGATCAGTGCCAGTTTCCTCCTCAAGATGGACGAGGATATCTCCGAATCGGTCTCTGAACTCATGTGGTTTCCATACTGATTTTCGATCAGGAGGACGTTCGGCTGGATTGTCGAAATGGATCGTTGTCGGAGGTATGTACGGTGTATCCTTCGGTTTTCGCAACGACACTGGATACTCAGGAGGCCGGAATGTAGAGTCTGTAACATCGTTTCCTGATGATCGACTCAATTCAACTTGAGCGGTGACTGGAAATACAGTTCGCGGAAGGCTATCCACCACTTCAAGAGGGTCGAATCCCTCTAAAATCACTGTTCGCTCTGTTTCTGAATCGACGGAACTTGGTGATGACATAATTAATCACTCAATACTATCTATTTACGCAGACCCGGTGAAAAATGACGGCATACCGAAGTGAAAGTGGAATAATCTCCCAAATTTTGAGGCAACAAAGTATACTCAATCGAGTAATTATTAGGAAGCAATTCTTGGATTAGAATATGACTTAGGATTCTCCAGACTCCTTTGAGAGAGGCTTAAACTGGATCTTCTCGTCTCTCCCGATTGACCCGTCTGTCTTAGTTCTCATTTATCACCGGTTCAAGTGACTTCATCGAAAAATCTGATTTCGAGCAGTATCGTTCGGCGACGTCCATCAGCGCTCGAGTGCGCCGTATATCGGCGACGTTGTGAAGTACGACCGCTTCGAAATCACCAGTCTCCCACGCGTCGACGGCTTCGCTACTTTCTTCGAATGGATCGACTGTACCGTGGCTGGAAGCCACGAGCTCGTCATACACTCCAGTGAGACTGTTCTCACTCGTATTGAACCGTGAGGAAAAGACCTCCATCACGTCGATGTACGGCAGCTCAGCGAACGGCCACTCACGTCCGTGATGACTGAGCCGCGTTCGAAGAAATGGCAGATCGAATCCACCCTTCCAGGTTTCCCCGTTGTAGGCAACGAGCTTGACATCTCGCTGTGCGATCGTGGCGTCGACGAACGTCTTGACGGCGTCCAACAGTGTGTCCTCATCGTCGTGAACAGAGAGCGTCACTGGCGTGGTGAGATAGTCGTTCACTTGCTGTTCGATATCTGAGGCACACGCACTCCCGTCTGTATTGAGGAACACTCGCGAGCCGATTTCGGCGTCGAAGCCGACGACGGTCAGCTGGTCAGTCGTCGAAAATCCCGTCGTCTCGATGTCGAATGCGATCGTCGCGAGTGTACTCATTGGGGTTCCTCGCTCGCTTCTTCATCGGGTCCTTGCGTATCGGTGCGCTGTTCGTTGAGCCGGTGTTCGAGCGCTTCGAGGCGTTCCTCGTGGTCTTCCAATGTGGCCTCCTGTTCGAGATCGATACTGAACAGCGCCGGCACCAGTGGATTCTGATGGTTCAACAGCCCGCTCGCGTCAGCGTGTTCGCGAGCGTACTCGAACAGTTGGTCGAAGCGTGGTTGGTCACGGCGACGGAGCGCCCGTCGGAACTCCGCCCAGCGGTCTTCGATAGCCCGCAGCGCATCCCGATATGTCGGGTTCGTGCGTCCCATTGTTAGCGCCCCCCAGGTGCTGTCCACGCATCGAGGAGCGGACTCGCGGTGAGCGACATCGCCTTGCCGTCAGCGGTCACTCCTGTCCCGACACCTGCCGGAGTCGACGTTGACGACGAGGGTGTCGCCGGTTCGAGGCCAACCTGCGTCGCCCGCGCAGCGAGTAGCTGTCGCCAGTAGGCGAACGTGGTCTGGTAGTAAGCACCGTCATCAACGGGATAGACGAGTGTCTCGAACTCGTCACCGACGAGTCGCGGCCCCATCCGGGTTTGCTCACACTCAAGATGATGATTGGCGGCCGTCGCGACCGATGCTGTGAACTCATCGATCGTACTCCGGGTCACGAGTACCGGGACGTCGTAGCTGTCGGCGTACGTCGCTAGCCGAGCGAGGGTTCTCGCTTGGAGTGTTTCTGCGTGCTGCTCGTTGAGCGTCTCGTCGCTGCGGTACTGGGCGTCGACGGCCGGCGCGACGATGAGCGACGGGGTGTGTGGAGACGAGTCTTCGCTGTGAGTCGATGACTGTCGACTGGATGTGCTGGTGACGGCGGTCGATTTCTGGATGACTTGGTTTACTGCCGTCGGGAGATCATCGACAGCGCCGTAGTGCTGATACGCGGTGAATCCGCGTGCGACGTGGATCCGGTCGAGCAACCGCTGGCTCGGTGTGATCTGAGCCAGCGTCGTCGTCGTCGCGTGACCGTTCGCATCAACCCAGAAGGCGGGCCCATCGTGTACCAGGAGATGGTCAAGCACGAGCGACTGGAGGATTGGGACGCCACGGCCGCCGTCAACGTCGAGCAGCGTGATGCCGTCGTCGAGTGACGGTAGGAGCATCTCTTCTGTGGCTGGGTCGGCTTGATCGGCCAAGGTCCGATTGCGGTCAGCCCCCCGTGTCGGCTTGTCGGCCGCCATTCGGTTCGATGGTGGGTAATCTCCCATACTCGATAACTCGTCACGCTCTCAATAAGCGACGGCGCGGCGCTTCCGGACTTCCAGAAAGGAGTGTACCAGACGCTAATTCGAACTCAGTCACCGGATCTTGAGGAGTGGTAGACTGTTTCCAAGACTCTTTCCGAGGTGGCCGTCGCCTTTGATCGCCGAATTAACCAACACTTCGGTATCTCCCGGCAATTTGTTGGTTAAGCTAGTTAGCATCGTTGTACCGAGCCCGTCGATGATGATATCTGTAGATATGATATTCTAGAATATGATTATTCAGAATATTTTTATTAGACACAACAGAAGCCACGGCAGCTTTGACTGGAACAGTTCGTCGAAACTGCGGCCGACACGGTTCTTGGTCTCGAAGACATTCGTCCTGATTGTTGCCCGCGACCCAGGAAACGCATCATACCGGTCAGGCTCGACAGATACACTCGTGTGATACCCGTGTCATATCGATGAGGTGGCGGTGGATATCGTCGGCAAGCCGGTACATTGCCTCTGCCTGTTCCTTCGTTGCGATACCGAGTCTGTAATAGGTCTTCGTTCGGTTTCGGTTCCACAGCTCGGCAAGCTCCTCTCCGAACGCGTCGTCGTAGAGGCCTATCTCGGCACCACGTTGGTAGAGTCGGCGGTGGCTACTGATGACCTCCGCCGCGGACATTGCCCCATCGTGGATCAATCGGAACTGGATAGTGCGCTCGATGGCGACGAACGCCGACTCGATCACGACCGTGTAGTACCCTTGGTCGAGGAGATTTGATCCCACCTCCAGCAGCCGACAGGCACGGCGAAGTTGGACCAACTCCGCGTCGTCGACATCTAATCCCTCCTCGATCGTTCCGGGACTGCCCTCGAAGGTCCGCTCGGCTTCTCCCAACTGGTCTCGGATATCGTCATTCATCGGCATACACCTCGGTTCGGAGTTCGGAGAGTTGGTCGGAGCTGACCAACGTGATCCCGTCGTCGAACTGAGGGCGAAGTTGATCACCGATTCGTTGGACGCTGTCCGTCGATTCGACAAGCGGCTGAAACGTGTACCGATTCCCTTCGAACCGTTGGTCTTCGAGATCGCTAACAACCGTCTGGACAGTCCGGCGAGCTGCCGTTTGGTCTTTGTCGACGATCACCAATAGGTCGATGTCGCTGGCCCTATCTGCCTCTCCCCGAGCGACGCTTCCGAACAGGACGACCCCGACTAATCCATCCAACTCGTCCTGAAGTCGTTGTAGAAATGCCTGAACTGGTTGGTGGAACTCGCTCTGCGGGATCGAGAGAATTGGATCTGGTTTTGTGAGCCGTTCACGGTTAATCTGGACCTGCTGAGTCCGCCCGTCTGGTGCGATCTCGATGACATCAAGCTCGGAAAGCAATGTCACCGCCTTTGAGATCGTTCCCTTATTTGCCCCTGTGAGGCTTGCGAGTTCGCTCATCGAGTATGTCGCATACGGCTGATCTATGAGAACGTTGAGAACGTCCTGCATTGCCTGGTATCGGAATACCCGATCCTCCGGAAACGGATACTGTAACTCTATTGAGATCGACTCTTTCCTATTAGGCATACGATTCCTATTAGGAAACGGTGTAAAAATCTGGCGGTGAACTGGCCAAATTACGGCGTGCTAGACTGTAGCCCTCTGAGTTCGGCTTCTATGTCCGCAGGGCCTCTCCGACTCGTGCCTCGATCATCTTCGTAAGCTAGGGTTCAATAGCAGAGTAGTCGGACCATCTACTGGTTCTCATCACTTGTACTGAGAGATTCGTGAATCCCCTCTCTATGTCATGGCGGTTCCACTCTGTTATCTAATGGTGTGTCTCTAGGCGTACAATTTACTGATTAACTCCTCCATCTAAGTCTTCATCAGTAGGGGGCTCACCAACCCGTCCAAAACGTCTCCCTCGGAATATGAAGGGTTGAGTATTAATCCATTCTGTAAATGTCCGGTCGGGGTCTTGGAGTATCGGTGTTTTGTGGCCGGTGAGTGGATGTTTAATGGGATCAACCCCTCCCGGTATGAAATCAATTCGAGCAGTCGGGTCGAGGCGACCGTCCTGAATCTTTTCAACGGTTTCCTCACCGATGTCGCGAGTGACTCTGTGACGTCCATACGAGTCAAATCCAGACATGATGTCAGAAGACGACTCTCGGGCGATGTACTCCAAATAAAGCGTCGTTCCGAACCAAAGCTGTGCCATCTCGTCTAAGTTCATCTGGGTGAGAGAATCGAGACCACTAGACCAGCCACTAGCCACACTCTCCCACCTTACGATCTGCTGTCCTGTCTTGAGCTCATATCTGATTGCTGCCGATGTTAGTTCTGCCATTGAACCGTATACACTACCAATCAATTGCTCCACAGGGGTCACCGGCTCAACGTGCTCGCTGTTCTGTGCTCGGAGCCACTGATGGTAAGTTAGATCATTTACCTCCATATCGGATTCAGCAACCGTTGAGATGAGGCTTGGAAAGTGGCGAATCAACAAGGAAGTGTAACTTTGGTTTCGACCATCCTCTATATCCCGTTTCATAATGGATGAAGCGGCTGTCCAGCCAAGAAATCGAGCACTAACTGCGGAACCAGTATAGACTTGATTTTCTGCTGCCGCACTAACTAGTTCTTGAGAGGTCTCAATAACTTCCGTTCGAACTCGCTCCACATTTGTCTCGTAGGGGAGGTTATCGATTAAGCCGGCTTGCCCCCGTACTACGTGTTCAACCGCTCGATTGGAATCCTCCTTAATTGCCGCCTCCCCGATCGTCCCTGCTGTCTCAGTAGATTGTATAGCTGTTTCAGTCAGTTCCTCATTAACCGCTTGCTCCAGAATCAGGGGGAGTTGGTCTTTACATACGTATTCTATTGTCTGATCAACTGGAGAGTCTTCTTCGGCTTTCCCATTCTGCTCGATAAGCGCTGAAACTCGGTCTCCGAAGATTGAGAGGCCTAGTGCGGAACTCGCCCGATCATGCTCTTCGATTGTGGAATTGATTACAGAGATAAGCGTCTGAAATGGATCTGGGTGAGCTGCGTCGTCGGCTGATAACTCAGCTTCTTCCAGCATCGATTTTGGCGTTAGCTTGTCTTCGATGTGCGATAATATCCCCTCGGGAGTCGTTCTCTCTAGTATCTGATTCACAAATCCGTAGAGAGAAACGAATGAGCCAGCCGCTAGAATACCAGATGACGCGAGTACGACTCTAAGGGTAGCATCGGAAACTGCCCCCACAACAAAGAGACCAAAGATGTCGATCGCGATAGAAAATGCGAAAACCCCAACTGTCACTCGGTATGTGGAATCTGAGCTGAAACTCTTCGCAAGCCGTGGGGAATACCGTGAGGCAGAGAGTCGTACTCCCAAAATGACGATGGAGAATACAATCGCGAAGATACCAGCTTGTACTCTTGCCAGCGTGCTCAAAATACTACGAGCTGTCTGTTGATTTGGAGTGTGGCTGCTAAATATTGCTATTCCAATAGCAGCAATCCACAATCCAATGAAAGCAACCCAGAAAAATAGGGATCTTCGGTTCATAGCTCACCAAATTTTACGAAACCGGCGACGCAGCTGCTGAATCAACGAGTGAGTACTTGCGGTCTCGACTCGTCCCTTCTGCTTCCAAGAGATTGTACTGTGCCATCTTCGAAAGGTAGGTCCGGACGGTGCGCTTCGTCCGCGGATCGTCGACCGCCTCAGTATACCGGTCGTGAATCTCGCTGGGTCCAAGCGGGCCGTGGTCGCGAACAATATCGTAGACGACCCGCTGGTGTGGTGTGAGCGAGTCGAGACTCTTCTGCTTGATTTGGGCCCGAGCATCTTCAGCAGCGTCTCTGAGAATGTCGTTGGTGATCTCTTCGTGATTTTCGCGATCAGCTGTGCTGGCTGCGCTGCGAAGCATCCCGATCGCAAGACGAGCGTCGCCAGCGGCGGCATCAGCAATCTGATAGAGCTGCTTGTCGGTGATGACGCCGTTTTCAAGGCCCCACTTCGTTCGAGCACTCAGAATATCGTAGAGTTGCTCGTTGTGGTACTTGTCCATCCGGACGTGTTCGCTGGAGCGAAGCCGACTCACAAGGCGGTCGTCGACGCGGCTGAACAGTTCTTCTTCTTTGTTCGCGATACAGATCACCGCGAACTGCTCCATACTGTGGAGGTCGTAGATGAGGCTCGGGTCTTCGAGTTGGTCGACCTCGTCGAGGATGACGACGGTTCGAGGGCCGTCGTACTGTTGGAGCCGATCAATGAGCTCGTCGTGGGGTGTCGACTGGCGATGGATGTCTATCGTGGCCCCGATGTCGTCGAGGATCTGGTACAGCGTTCGGAAGCGGCTGTAGTTTCGCCAGCAATTCACGTAGGTGGCCTCGACGTCGAGCACTTCCTCGCGGAGCCGTTCGGTAACGAACTTCGAGACACAGGTTTTACCGACGCCGCTCGGGCCGGTGACGATGGCCGTGTCAGCCGGCTCGCCGTTCGTGATCGGTTCGAGAACGCTCGAGAGGTGGTTGACTTCGGCGTCGCGATGCTCGACTTCTCGAGGGACGAACCCGGCGCGGAGGACGCGAGCATCACGGATCATTTGGGTCTGCCAGAGTAATTTCCGGTCTGGTTATAAAAACCTCACCGGGTCAGTTCCAGAAAGCTCCTCATCGCCGTTAGATTGCTTCTTCTAGAGCTTCGCCGTCCCCCGATTCTGATTGTGGAAACGCTTCGTTTCCGGAAACGTCCAAAAATTCACTCGGCGCGCTCTAGCTCGGCGTCTTCACCGTCAATCTCGATGAGCTCACCGTCGCCAACGTCCAGCGCGTCACGAAGCTTCTCAAGATGGTCGTCTGCCTCTTCGCGGAGTTCCTTCGCGGTGGTGAGATCAACCTCCCCATCTTCGAGTGTCTCGGCAATCTCTTCAAGTCGATCGATTGTCTCGGCGATGTCGACCTCAGCCTCACTCATGGTCGATAGTTATTCGCGGAGTTCTTGAATACCCTGTTGTACTCACAGAATTCCACCTGCCCATAGTGCGACACCGAGCAGTAGCAATCCAACGAGGACCAGGATGACTATCCGAAGCTGACGGGCTTCCTGCTTGGCTTCTTGGACGTCCGTATCCGTCTCGATGTCTCGATACGCGCTTTCGATCCGGCGCTCGAGCGCTTCAGTTTCTTGATTGATGTGTGTCTCGTACGCCCGATCAATACGGGTCTCAAGCCCGCCAATGCGTCCACGCGCTGCCCGTACTGTAACGGCCTCTGTCTCCGCCGCGTGTTCGATCTCTTGGAGTGCCGTCTCGATTCTGTCGTCGACCACATCGAGGCGTGATGCTGTAAGTGTCGTGTAGGCGGTATCGATCCGCTGTTCGAGATCAGCTGCTCGCTGGATACGTGCCTGCCGGGTTTCTGCCGCCCGTTCGAGTCCCACAACGGCGTTTTCGATCCGTCGATTGAGCGTGTCAAGCTGCTCGCTGACGACTGTTTCGTACCCGATTTGGAGCCGTCGTTCGATGGTCTCGACCCGCTCTCGGATGGTGCTCATCTCAGGTGTCGCCACGATCCCCGCGTCGGTCGGCGTCATTGCCACTCTATCAGCGACATCTTCGGCGAGGGTCTCATCGTCTTCGTGGCCCACAGCGACGACTGTTGGGGTCACACAGTCCGCGATTGCTCGGACGACGGGCTCCTCGTTGAAACACCATAGCGTGTCGTCTGCGCCGCCACCACGCGTTACGACGATGGTGTCGATGTCCGGATCTCGATCGGCTTGTTGGAGCGCCCCGACGATCGATGCTGCGGCGTTTTTACCCTGAACGGTCGCTCCAAAGAAGGTGAGCGTCACCCCCGGTGCGCGTCCCCACGCGGACTCGCGGAAATCTTCTCGAGCCGATCCAGTCAATGAGGTGACAACACCGATGTTTGAGGGAAACTGCGGGAGTGGCTGTTTTCGGTCGGCATCGAAGAGGCCCTCCGCATTGAGTTCGGCACGCAATGCCTCCAATTCCTGTGATCGATCGGAATCGCCGACCGGCCAGTAGTTTTTGACGTTGAGTTGTGTCCGGCCACCTTCGGCGTAGAAATCGACGTTTGCCCGGACGATTACCTCCTCGCCTTCGGTGATGGGCTCGTCGATGCGGTCGCGATAAGACGACCACACAATACACTGGATTGTTTCCTCGCCGTCGACGTCTCGGAGTGTAAAGAACGTCCCGTAGCCCTTCGCTGTCACATCGGATACTTCGCCGACAACGTAGGTCGGAAACCGCTCCGCGGCAGATTCCAAGGTGGCAGCAATTTCGTTGTTGAGCCGAGACACGGACCATGCTGACTTCTGGGGTTCCGTATTTTCTGATCCGGTATCGTCGTCGACGGCCATTCAGATCTGGCTATGACGTTGGGTGGTTTAGTTCATTCCTCTGGTCGGTCAAGCTCCGTTGCTAGTGCTTCGAGTTCGTCTACTTCATCAATCGCTGTCAGCCACCGGTCCGGGAGCTGAGACGCGCCAAATCGGGCACCTGCGATGGCACCTGTGATTGCGCCGATCGTATCGGTGTCTCCACCTCGGTTGACGGCTGTCACAATTGCTTTCTCGGCGTCGGTGGTATGTAGCCCATCGTGGAGTGCTGTCTGGAGTGAGTGGATAACGTAGCCCGATGTCTCCAGCAGATCGGGTTGATCGCCACGTGCCAGTGGCCTAAGCGCGGCAGTCAGTTCATCCGGGGCGCTTGCGTCGACGTAATTGAGAGCGTCCTGTAACGGGTTGTCGACATCGTCAAGAAAGCCAGCAAGTGTGAGATTCAAAACGGCGCAACCGTAGGTACACCGTGGATCTGCGTGCGTGATCTGTGAGGATTGTCGACTCACTGTGACAAGTCGCTCCCAGTCGGTTGCGTATGGTATCGCGAGCGGTGGACACCGCATCACACTCCCATTGCCTGCGTTTTGGCCTTCGGGACTAGTCTCCCAGACGTGCTGGCCAGCCTCGCTCCAGTCATCGCCGTGTTTGAGTCGACTCAACGACTTCATGGTCATCCGGCCGATATCGAATGGGTCACTGTCGTACCAATCGACAAATCGAGACGCGATATCTTCTGGATCGAACGCTTGCTGCTCAACAAGACTGCGGGCAATACAGAGCGCCTGCTCAGTGTCGTCGGTGATTGTTCCCGCCGGCTGGTTCCACGTCCCATGGCCAATCATCTCGTTGAGTTGACCGTGCTCGGCCGCAATTGAGGATGCTGACGAGAACTCAACCGGTCGGCCAAGCGCATCCCCACACGCCAACCCCAAGAGGATCCCACGGGTTCGATCTGAATCCATGCGTAACTCAACTATGGCTCTTATGGAAAAGTGTGGGTTGGTAGATCCGTTTCATAGCAGCCATATTTAGGCTGTTTGGGGCACTCTTGTGTGTCGCCACGTCCACAGTCAGGCGTCGGCGAATTCGGCGAGTGAGTGGTTCGGGCTATTACTGTTCCATTTGCCGATCTGGATGAGTTCGAACGCCTCTAGTGAGGCGTCGATCGTGTCGGCGATTTGCGTCTGGATCGCGGATGGAAGGCTTTCGACGGGGATCGCAGTGAGCGCATGCTGAGTGAGGTGGTAACTGGATGCGAGGTTCGTCGGAGCGATGATAATCACGCTTGCCCCGTCGACGTCGGCAAGTGCGAGCTGAGCATCCCGATACTGGTGGACGGTTGCATCCAGTTCCTCAACGGGAAAGAGGTCGTCAGCAGCACCGTATTCAATACTTGCTCCTGCCGAATTGTAATGTCCCTTGAGCATAATCAATTTGTGGTATATGTTCTATAGACATTAGTTTTGTGGTCGATGAGGCGCTGTTCTCCTCCACTACGCGCCATGCTCTTCGCATGATCCCGGAGCTCTAGATTCGAAGTCGTCTGTGTCCGACGATGAGACGCTGACTCGTGTGCTGGACACACTATTAGGAGCGTGCTGTAATGAAGGACGAAAGGACGTGGTTGAACTGCTCAGGCTCTTCAAGAAACGGACAGTGACCACTATTGGAGAAGCGTTCAAGCTGAGCGTCAGGTGTATTGTCGGCAACGTATTCGACACCACCATTCTCTAGCATCGTTTCGTCTTCACCAAGACACACGAGGGTGGGAACATCCACATCGGGGACCACCTCCCGATAGTCGCGTACTGATTGGTCGAAGAGAATTGCGCTCGTGATTGAGGGAGGAACTCGTGTGATCTCATCGAAGAGCATCTGTTCAACAGAATCTGGTTCATCCACGAGCATCTCGTCAATAAGGGACCACGCCAGCTCGTGTGGGTTGGTTTGTGCGAGCTCCATGAGTCCACGAAGTTCGTCAAAGCCGAACACACCGTGCTCGTAATCCTCCTGTTCAAGATCGAGTGGCTGTTGTTCGACACTTACGAAGCCGCGGAATCGGTCTGCCCCAAACTGACGAACGTATTCCCATGCCACGAGCGACCCCATCGACCAGCCGACCAGAATAACATCAGAAAGGCCCTGTGTGTCAAGGAACGCTTCCAGGTCACGAGCATACTGTGGCAGCGTATGTCCGGTTTCGGTTTTCTCGGAGCGACCGTGGCCTCTGAAATCGAGGGTGATAACCTGATACTCGTCGCTGAGCGATTTCTGTTCGCTGAAGAATCGGCTACTCATCAACACTCCGTGGAGGAAAACAACCGGTACTCCGTCGCCATCTGATTCGTAGTACAACTCAGCCCCGTTGACTGATTCCGTTGGCATATTGGCAAATATGTCTAATAGTTGTTAGCTGTTATGACGGCGACGTGTTCAAATGCGATCGTTGTACCACGCGAGGGTTTCACCGAACTGTAACCCGTCGGTCGGGACTGTGAATTCAACACTCGTCTCGGAAAGCAACGGTGTGAGTTCCTCGTGGTAATCTCGTCCAGCGTGGAAGACGAGCCGATTCCCGTCACCAAGCAGGCCTTCTTTGCGTAACTGCTCAAACACGGTTTCTGCCCACTCTCGCTTCGTATCCACAGACGCACCACTCAGCGTCTCATCATACGGTTCGATCGGGTCTCCGTCCGGATCGAGCAGATGGTGTTTCGCGGAGAGGATATACCACGCATCGTGATTTGCCTCGACGTACTGCCGTGCCTTCCTGAAAAACGCCGACTCAAGATACAGATTCTTCGGTTTCGCCGCCTCCTCACGCTTACTCTTTGTACAGCTGATGAGTCCGACTTCCATACGGGGCGGTTGTGTTGTCGATCCTATAATCGTATTTGATGAGGTGCCTGCGAGTACGCTGTAAGTTCCGAGTGTCTCGATCCCCCCCAACTATATCATCTAACCGTCAGTGAACAGGATAATGGCAGTCACACTCGCTGAGCCATCGGTGCTTGCTGCCGCGAAAGACACGCTGTATCCTGCTATCGACACGAGTCCCGATCAGTACGCGGTCACGGAGACGCAGTTCACCCAATCCACGTGGGGCGGCTGGACCATTCCGCAGGCGCTTCGAGACCGGCTTGCGCCGTACAACACGCTCCGACTCAATGCTGGTGAACCCGACTTACTCGGCGTTGGGATGCCAGCGACTGAAGTGCTGGACGCTGACGCAGCCACGACACCAGTAACGGTGATCGAAGCGAAAGGGCATAATTCTGACCCGGCTGCTGCGGATGTCGCTCGCGGCATCAACCAGGCGCACGCTCATCTTCCTGAAGTCAACCTTGGGTACGTCGCTGCGCCGACTCCCAGTGTCACCGATACGGCGCGCGCACAAGCCCGGAATCTCAACGTCGGCGTCATTGCTGTCGACGATTCGGAATCCGCCCGTATCGTCGAGCCTGCTCGGGTTACTGGGGCCGGTGAGTTTTCAACGACGATCGACGCGGTGCGACTCCAAGCATCCACGCACCAGCTCACCGACGGGAGCTTTCCGGTAAACCACCCGAAAAACTACCTGGGGTACGCGCTGGCACTTGCTGCCGACGGCGATACTGACGCTGTCTACGCTGAAAATGTCATCAACGCCATTTCTGGTGGGCGACGTGGGGCGATTCTGTTGAACCTCGTCGACGATCAGCCCAACGGGGACTCACTCACACACCTCGGTGCTGAAGTCGTCCGCTTCGCTCGCGATCAGCACGGTAGTGTCACGGCTGCGCTGGCCGAGTTCGACACGTGGACTGGTAGTCGAACACGGTTCACCGAGCTTGCTCCGCGATGGGCACAGCTCGCACGCTCTGTCGCTATCCAGTACGAGCCGACGCGACTCATCATCACCGCACTCGAACGGCTTCACGAAAACGGAGTCTCTGAGCCAACGCTTGCCGATGTCGCTCTGGAAGCTACGCGTATTAATCAGCCACTCGCCGTTGAGGTGTTCTTCACACAACATCGTCGTGATGCTGTCCTCACCGCTGACGGAGAGATTGCTGAATCAGAGCTTTCTGACCCCAGCGTGTATAAATCTGGCATCCACTTCCAGTTCAAGTATCAGCTCTACCATCTTGGCATCCTCACTACTGGTGGCACAGACGACAAGCAAGCCGTATTGAACAATCCGTGGCGTTTGGAGCATTCTATCGGTCTCTCTCGGTAACTGCCTCCCAGTAAGTGTCTCCAGACGTTGATCTTGGCACCTTCGGCAACCGGACTCCAGCAACGTTGCGACGTTCTCACCCCGCTGCGATAGTTATAAGATAGATTCGCGTCCTCTGGGATTCAGATGACATTCTGCGCCGATTGTGGTGTGTTACTCGCACCGGGTAATGCCGAGGAATGCTGTGATAACTGCGATCCGGACGGTGCTCCAACCGTTTCTCGTGAGAAGGGAGATCTAGTATCGTCGCTTGAGGGGCTTCAGTCAACAAAAAGCGGTCATATACTGAAGAAAGATGCGGTGAAGTGGCTCAACTCTCTCGACAAGCCCAATCAAGTGGAACTGAAGAGATCAGTTCTTCCGAAACCGGCGGGGTTCGAAGGCAGCACTCACGAGACCGATATCTCGAACATTCGAATCTCCGGCGATGCGAGATTCGTCGAAACGTTCGCGGGGCTGATGACGTGTCTCCTTGATTTTGAGGACGACGAGACGCGTGTTGAGCTTAATCTGAGTCGAACCAAAGTCCGAGATACTAAGCAATACACTGGAAACTACGCTCTCTATCTGTCGGTTGCTGAGCGGGGGAGTTGACCGGTTAATACATTCGCCTCACAGCAGGCTGTTGCTGTAAAGAGAGTCGTGGCTACGATTCGCCTCCTCGTCGTCGACGTGATAATTGATGCCTCTACTTTACTCGACTCATCCAGCGAACAGATGGCCCTGAGATCGATCTTGGATCAACTTGTGTAATCTGGCTATCGTCATTTAATTCTATGACATGCTCCTTGGCTAGATCTAACCTATCGAGGAATCAGATTACGTGCTTCAAAGAAGGTGTTAAGAGCTGCATTGACCGCCGACTGTCGCTTATCTTCAGAAACAGATTCACCACTAGCATTAAGCAACTGAGCAACTCCGTCCTGCCGAAGGCTGAACAATTCGCTATACTGGTCGAGCGTCAAACCCATCGTGGACAACTGATAGGCCCCACCTGTCGCTGAAATGTCGGGAAGGAGCACATCTTGAGCGTCAGCCAGATTGGCCTGTGCGTCATCGAAGCGTGACTGTTCGTAGGCCCGAACGCCGGCCTCAATGGTAGTGGCCGAATCCAAATACGATTGCTGGGCTCGAATGTACCTATCAAATATCTCTCGTTGGGTACGGAGAGAGTCCAGAACCGCCTGCTGGTCTGGAACAAGTGTTCGACCTTCTGATGTGACTTCGCTTGGAGCGTTCTCAGCTTCCGCCAGGTTCCTTATGGACTGTTTGAAAGAATTAGTGTCTAGTTTGGAGGCTGGGTCATATTCGATCCCCCCGGTATGTCTGAGTACTTCCAGCTCGGAGTCACCAACCGAAATGTAGAGAGAATCCGCGGCAGCCAACGATGTCTGAAGTGTGCTGTAGTACGCTGTTGCGGTACGAAGAGTGCTGATTCGCTGCTTGATTTCCGGATCATCCGGGAAGTCGTCGCTGAGAATCGTATTGACTGCGTTAATGGCTGCTTCGACTTCGTATTGAAGATTCCTGCTGGACTGTGGATCTCCGATATCTGCCTCATTGAGAGTGGTAGCTATCGCAACGAACCGTGTCTCAGCGGTTGTGAGCCGATCCTCTGGTGTCGGTTCTGTTTCCCTGTCCTGCCCAAAAAATAGCGACCCACCACCGATCGCAGCACCCCCGAACAGGAGCCGACGTCGCGTAATCTGCTCACGAATATCTTCCGCCTCTAAGTCTTTAAAAAACCTATTTAGATCATCCATTACCTGCTCTACCTGTCTATAATACTTAAATTCTTCCGGCGCAACAACCGAGCTATGGCAGAACCAGATTCGGAAAGACTGTCTGAGATACAGTCCAAAATCCAATCTGGGCTGCGGGTACACGCACGCGGTCAGAGACGTGTCCAGTCAGTCCAACTTGCTGATGATCTCTCTACAGTCTACGAGGAACTTGATGACGCAGCGATCCCGACTGAAGGTGAGGTTGATGATGTGAGTTCCTTTTTCAGTACAACCGATCGAGGACTTCAGCGAACGCGAAAAGCCGTTGAAGTCGTCGAAGACAGCCTTGATATCGGACTCGGACACAGCAAGCTCGCCCGACTGGCGATGACGGGAGCACAATTGAGTTCTGGGGTTGCCTTGGTGATTGCGACGCACAATCTCTTGATTAGTGCGAACAATCTGGATCTGGCACGTGCTTCGGTTGGATCAATTCAGGATATTGCTGCTGAGCGCTTTCACGACTTCTATCGGGCGATTGGACTGTTTGTTGCGGAGGCCATCCTGTTCACGACGCCATTCAACTATCAGATTGCGTGGCGAGGGACACGGTATCTGAATAATCGGTTTCTGTATACCCTCCGGCACAGCGGGTCCTCAGGCCCGATTGACACGGCGCTGAAGGGGCTTCATCGGGTCGTGATGAGTGAGACCCACTACGCGATTCGTGGGATTGTGCCGGCGGGGCTTCGAGCTCCAGAGGAGTTTGTGACGTATCTCACGTCAATGGTGACTCAGACGCTGGCGTTACTGTGGAAATTTACGGATATGGGGGTTGGAGAGATCCGTGGGAAGGCTGAGGAGATCGTCGCTGAGTATCGAGAATTTGTCGTGGAGACGTATGAAGTGGTGACTGCTGATGTGGATGTTGATGCGGTAATTAAGAACGCTGTCGCCCAATTTAGAGGAGAGCTGGATTTTTTCAGATTGGCATCTCTGTATCCAGATTCGAATACTATGTAGATTGCTCCGCCTACCCCTGCTACTATCCTGCGCTCACTACCAAAGTATTAACCAACAGATCCGCAACAAAAATAACCTTGTTGGTTAAGAAGACCGATCTCAAACACCTTTCTATGCTTGATGACGAACAATACTGATGATCGAAGCCTTTGATCTCACCGCCGGCTATCACTGAGTAAATTATTGATCTAATGATCCTGTGATCTGATGATCTGGTGAGTAAATCGTTTCACGTGATTCCCCTTTTAATATTCATCCGCACTACAGGAGTAACATGGGCCTCGGTAAGCGGATACAATCCAGCACAGTCCTCGACAAGCACACGTACAACGCGGCCGAGGAGGTAAACTCAGAGTTTCACACGAAAGGTGATCTCGGTCCGAAGTATAGACGACATCTACTCGTGGAGTACCGAGAATTAGAGGGTTGTCCGGCAAAGCGAGATGAGAACGGTAAGCTGCGTAGTTCTAAGCAGGCACAACTCGACCGTGCGTGGCCAATAGTCGCAGAACGATTTGATCGAACGCCGGAAGCGATTCGGAGCTGTGTGATGAAAATGTACGACGATGTTGATCTTGACGCAGTTGGGGAACGAGCCGAAAAGGCGGAAGACGACGAATTGCTGGCTGAGGTTGAAGAGTATCAAGAGATGCCGATGACCGGGTGGCTACGAAAGGAATTTGACGAAATCCTAGAGCTGGCAGCTGAGCGTCGGAATCAAAAACAGGGCGACGGTGAGTAAGTGAGGTCGCCTTCTGGATAGCTTTACACAATCGGTTTTCTCTTCCCAAAGGCACTCCGCAAGGTCAGGGTCGTGCCGGAACTGGAGGACTTGGTATCCCGCGATGAAAGCACTATGATGGTCCACGAGTGCGATGTCGTTGTGCTTGACGTTCCGCTATGTCCCGTCTACTGAGGTACTCCGAACGTAGACGGGTTCGTCATCAGATACTGTCCAGAACAATTTGATGTCCTTCTCGTCGAGATAGGACTCAATATCCTCAATTGGGTGCCCATCTCGGATGAACTGCTTGTAGTCCTCAAACGCGTCGTCGCGTCCAGCGGGGAGGATCAAGATTCCGGTTATATCTGGTCTGTTGAATCCGTAGAGGGCGTCGGGATCGGATCACTCTATACTCAGTCTGGGAGAGCTGGCGATAGAATGTAGAAATGGACTCTTGGTAGAGAGGGAGAAGATTGGGATCTCTAGGTGGATCGTTCCAACTCCTTGAGGCGAAGATCTAGATAATCGTATCTTCAGAGATCGCGATCCCCGCGCTGTCATCGGGTTCAATAGAGCACAATTAACTAAAATAACGCATTCTGCGTTCACAGCAAACCTTCACGGATCACCTCTCAAGCGGTCAAACAGTGCTGTCTTGTCCCTCACATGGCGCGAATATGAAGTGGTATTCATGGGGTTCTCATCACCGAGCTCTTTCTCACTCAGATCCTGCTAGACGATATCGTAGAAGTATCCAGTAGTATATTCAATCAGGTATTCAATATGAGTTTGAACATATGGGAATCGACACCGAGCGGCTCCGGGTCAGTGTTGAACGAAAGTTCCAGCCACCGGTCAATCTCTTGTTGGATCCGTCGTTACTGGCTACAGAGCGGTCGTTTGGGCGACTTCAAGAATCACAACTTTTCAAATCGCAAACGCAAGCCACCCTGGGAGGTACTCCGAATCAAGTACCTGTAGAAAATATACGGGTTCCAAAAGCTATCAGAGAACTCCTTGGCACCAACCCTTCATCAGGGATCACGGAAACGAGCGTCTGGGAGTTCTTCCGTGGGAAGGCGCGCGGAAGCACACCAGCTGCGGTTATCCAGTTTTTGGATCAGCACGATATTGAATCGTTCAACCCAGAGCCCACAACTGAGGCACAAACGTGGAATCAAACGATTCGCGAGTCAGCAGGAGCTGGTCGTTTAGGCGACGTTCTCGCCGACGAGTACCAATTTCTTGAGTCGGGTGGTGTGATTCTCTCTCGTACATCCAAATCCGTAGAGATGCTCCGAGATTCCGGGACGACCACTATCGACATAGGTAGTGCTCCCTTAGCGGAGACTCTCAAAGACCAACTTGAACGGATCGGCTATCCCGACACTGCGGGTGTCTGTGCCTTTGGAGTAGCTGATGTTGGCTCAACCGTAGACGCACTCTCGGGCGATGTTCTCTCTGAGAGTCCAGATATGCTCCTCTACAAGCTTGGAGGGTGATTCGCTTCGCCACAGCACTGCCGACCGATACTTATCGCATCTGAGAGCACGATTGGATTCTGTCCGTCGAGTACTGCCCCACACTGCTCACAGGTCGGCTGATTCAACATACCGGCTCCTACCGCGTAGTCGCACGTGAGCGTCGCAGAACGGCTCCCATCTCGAACTGAGATATCCAAATCACCGCGCTCGTACGTTATCACCGTCGCCGTTACCGGACGAATTCGAATCGTTAGGGCGTGTCGGTCTCGAATAGTCGCACGCCTCTCGGGCAGGTCTCGGTCGAGACTGTCGCGGATATCATCTAGCTCGTCGCGTAAGTCTGCTAGTTCACGCCGGAACTCCTTCCGTTTTCGTAGACGTTCGAGACGCTCTTCCCGTTCTGAGGCAGCGTCGATAGTTTCGCTCAGTTCATCGACCCGGTCGGCCAATCGCTGCGTCTCATCTTCTAGCTCAGTCTGTTGCTGGCGGAGATACTGACGATACTCTTCGATCTCGACGCTCGCCGCACGGGTTGCTTTCTCACGGATCTCTTGAGCCTCCGAATCAATCGCTCCCTCAACCATCTCACGGCATGCCGAGATTGCCTCGACGAGCTCATCATGCTCTATTGTGTGGCCAGTCTCAGCGAGGGACGTACCGTTCCGTCCAGAGAGATCGAGACACGTCTGTGCGAGCTTCGGACGCGGTTCGTGATCAGCGAGGTCGACTGCGACCGCTCGAAGCAGATCCCGCTGATACTCACTGACGGTTTCGATTCCAACGTGGAACAGAACACAGAGTGCGTTTCGGTCGTAGTACGGTGTGAACTGCTGGTCGGTAACCTCGACGGCATCACCCGTCACCCAGTCCGGGGTGTCGAACTCGATGTCGTCACCCGTGAGCGAAACTGACCCCAGTGGCGCTCGTTCCGTCGCATCATCTACAAGTCGCTCGAACAAATCACTGCCCGGCGCGAGTGGTACTGCGTCATCATCTGCTTCTTCCGAGTCGGCGGTCAGATGTATGACTGTATCGTTGAGCGACAGCTCAGTCGCGGTTTCGTCTGGAATCGAAACCGTCCATCGCCGCCCTTCTTTGCGTATCGTTGCACCGAGTGATTCGAGATAGTCTGTAACGAACTCGTCAACCGCTCGTTCGGTCACCGGCAGTGCTGCGTCAGTCATCCGATGCTCCCAGGTCAAAGCCCTCAAATACACCACTATTGAAGTCGTTCACCTGATCGGCGAGGTCTCGCTGCTCTTGGAGATCAACTGCCATCTCGTCGAAGTCATTCTCCAGTTCGACCTCACTGTCTGCGCTGACCAACCGGTCGAATACCTCATCCTCGAAGTTCCGCCCGCTCTGCTCGAGCCTAGTCAGAATTTCACTCAGCTCTCCGACGGACTGTTGGAAGAGGTCGATTTTGTGATAGAGTCTCTCTAAGACGTACTCCTCGATAGTGTCGTTGAGTGCGAGATTGAACACGTAGACTTCTCGTTTCTGTCCGATACGGTGGATCCGACCGATTCGCTGCTCGACTTTCATGGGGTTCCACGGCAGGTCATAGTTGACCATCACGTTACAGAACTGGAGGTTCCGCCCCTCGTTCATCGCGTCTGTCGAGACGAGGACCCCACCTTCCTCCTCGAACCGCTCGACGATCTCCTCTTTTTCGTCGCTGGAATGACCACCATGGAACGCATGTGTTGTGTAGCCTTCGTCACCGAGCATCTCCAATAGTGCGCGCTGTGTCGCTCGGAACTGCGTGAAGACGATTACGCGACCTTTGTCTACCCGCTGGCGGGCCTCGTCCGTTATTTGTCGGAGATTTTCAAGCTTCGTCGGGGTTTCAACGGCGTCAATCTTGTCGAGAATCGTCTCCAGCTGGTCAGCGTAGCTATGTCGCGTGACGTCATCGGTATCCAGCTGTCGCTCAACCGTCTTCCTGAGTGCCTCTGGGCTGCTGACGACTTCTTTCTGGAGCATCATTAGGACGAGTTTCTGTCCCTGATCTTCGGCGTATGCTCCTTGGACGTAGTCGGTCACAGCCTGGTACAGTTCGCGTTCGGCAGGCGAGGGATCGAAGGTTCGCGTCGTGACGTCCCGCGGTGTAAAGTCGATGTCCGTCTCTGCGCGCCGGTTACGGATCATCACTTCGCTTAACCGTCGCTGGAGTTCGTCCCGGTTGATCAAGGTTTCCTGCCCGCTATCGATGAAGTAGTTGCGAAACGCCTCTCGAGTGCCGAACAGTCCGGGACGGAGGAGGGAGATGATGTTGTAGAGATCTGTGACATCGTTTTGAATCGGTGTCGCGGTGAGAAAGAACGCGTAGTCGTAGCTCAACTGTTCGAGTAGAGCGTATCGATCGGTCTCCTCGTTTTTGACGTAATGGGCCTCGTCGAGGACGATTACGTCCCAGTCGCGGGCGAGGACGGTCGCGCGATGTCGGTCACTCTTCGCGGTGTCGATGCTAGCGATGACGTGATTGTGCGCGTCGAACCCCTCGAACTCATCGTCGTAGTTGCAGGTGAAGTCGAGACCAAACTTCTCGATCATCTCGCCCTGCCACTGCTGCGCGAGTTGCGCCGGCGTGAGAATGAGGACGGCATCGTCGGTTCCGCGGTAGCGCATCTCTTTGAGGATCATCCCGACCTCGATAGTCTTTCCAAGACCAACCTCGTCGGCGAGGAGTGCCTTGCCGTTCATCTCGAACAGTGCCTTGTGTGCGGCGTTCACCTGGTGCTCGAGCAGTTTGACCTGCTCTTCGTCGAGGTGGGAGAGCGACTGAAGCTCAGTATCCGGTTGTCCCGCTTGGAGACGATGGGCCTGTATCGTAAGCAGATGGTCGCGTATCGGCGGGATATCGTCTATCCGGTTAGCTAGATCATCGGCGTCCTCGTGACGGATTTCGACGTCAACGAGGTCGTCGTGACTCATCTACTGTTCCCGGGTCGCCCGCTCACCTAAAGATTTGCTGACTGAGAGGACAATCTTGAAACCGGGTGGCCAGTAGTAAATGGTTATCTGAATGTCTTCGGAGGAAACTGCTGTCACACGAATTGCGGATCATTCCGGGATCGGTGAACAGTTACTCCGTGTATTCGAGGCTTTTGCCGATGAATTCCGCGAACGGGAGATCCCGGGTCACTTCTCGAACGTGATGCGCGATGGGAAGTTCCTCAAGGGAGATACAGTTGGACAGGCACCGGAGAGATTCGTAGAAGAACACCTCATCTGGCCCTCGCTGTCCGTGTTGGAATATGACTACCGACCACAACCGTATGGCTTCCCGAAGTGGGACAAGACAACACCTGACTTCTCTATTTTGAATCTCGATCTTCCTTTTGACTCTGTTACAGTCGGAGAAGTCAAGACCCCAAACAAATTCGAATATGCCGAAGAAGACATCAAATCGTATTTCAAACGGGACCTCGGTGATCCGACGATTGGGTTCGCAACGGACGGCGTGAGATGGCTCGTGTTGGCTCGACCCGAGAAGTCTACTGAACACAAGGAGATTGCTCGCGTCGATCTCTCTCCCTGTTTCCGTAAGCTACCGAGTCGCCACGAGGAGGAGGAGTCGTACGATCTAATGGCCACCCGGAAGGAGATATCGGATATGGAAGTCCTACACAGAGAAGAGATCACCGAGCAGATCACAAACTGGCACGAAGAAGCATAGCTGGCCTAGCCAAAATTCAGGCTTTTTCGAACACATCCAGCACCAGTATGATAAATTTTTTAGTACTATAAGATAGACGACATAGTATGGTTGATCACTCTGAACTTGATGTGTTTTTCCACCGCCTTGCTCCGGACTGTTCGTCAGATGAAACACTAGCAGAGTTCTATCGAGACGGATACGTGCTGTGTCATTACAGCGATATAGCAAGTTTTTCTGAGAGCGATTACAGCGGTAGCACCGATATTGAAGAGATGGTGGAAGCCGCAGAAACGGGCGGAATCTGTCTCGTACAATTGAACGCCAGTAATGACGAGTATGATAGGGGGCGAATGCTGGGAGTTGTTCCGCCCGAGTCGGAACCGTTCTTCATTGGCGTCGAGGAGGATGGAACGCGATCACAGAAATACACGGAACCCGAGGAGGCAAAGAGGAATCTAGAGGACAACGAGGATATCGTGCACCTCTACAAGGGAATCGAATTACAGGAGTTGCGTGAACTGGACGCTGGTGAATACCTTTTGAGTGCCTACGAACCCCCGTATACGACGTTTACTTCGTGGGGAGCGACAGAAGAACAGATTCAGGCGTTATGGGACGGAGAACAGTTGCCCATCGATGAAGCAACTTCATATTCACCAGACCAGACGGAGCGGTTGTGTGAGGAATACCTACGTGAGGAATACGAGTACTATCCACTGATCCAACCCGGCGGAGCAGGAGGTGTCAACCAGAGTTTCGATCTGATTGGCGGGATCGAAGACGACCGCGTGTTCGGTGAGGTCAAGAATACGAAAACGATCTCCGAATCGGCGTTAGACGATCTTGAGGGGGAGGCGGGCAGCCAAACAAGGGCGTTCTACTTCTCACGACACCCTGTTGAGGAACCGCGAGATGGAGTCGAAGTCATTCTGTTAGCCGATGTGCTTGAGACGCTCCAGGATATTGATCGAACGCAAAGAATGATGCAGCGGATGACGACGTGGTAGCGAGGTAATTCTAGTAGTCGCTCAGCCGCGACTCTAGGATATTTCGGTAGGTGTCGTCGCCCGTCGCGTCGGCAAGCCCCTCACACAGTTCCCGGAGGTTATTGGTAATCTCCCACGTACTGAGGTACTCGGAGACGGACTTGCCGTGCTCCCAGCGGTAGCGGAGGAACTGCGCCTTGTCGAGATCAGTGAGCTCCTCGTCACTATTGACGCGTGACTGGATATAAGCGATGCGCGTTTCATCGTCCCACGTCCCGAGTTTGAAGCCGTCATCCATCCGGTAGAGCCGCATGTCTTCCATTCGCTCAGGTGTGGCACTGGTGCCGCGAGAGAGTTTGTTGAGGTCGTTGAAGGACGCGTCTGGAGTCTCCAGTAAGTCAAGGAAGACGTCAATCTCACCGATGTCGCTACCGTGTTGGATGACACCGTAGATTTCGTCGACGACCTCCTTCGCAGTCATCGTCTCACCGGCGCGTTCGACTTTGCCGTGATGCTTCGAGTACTCGTGGAAGCAGCGTCCCATCTCGACGACACCGATGTCACCGCGAGAGAGGTCGCGGTTCTCTTCGAGGCGCTGTCGGGTTTTCTGGGCGGTTCGGTAGATATTACGGCGGAGTGAATTCCACGAGATGGGGTTGCGCTCTGTCGCTGGGCGAGCGATGATGACGATGTCGAACTCGACTGCCTCGCCTTCAATGAACTTGCTGACGTCGGCGGTAATCGGGTACGTTGCCGTCACCTCGAACTCGGCCTCGCACAGTGATTGGAGAAGTTCCCCCCAGGATTCCGAGTCGCTGTGGTGGTAGGTGAACGCGAGCAGGCCATCCTGTTTCAGTGCCTGTTGGATTGACGAGAATGCCTCACCAAGTTCATGCTCGAACTCCTCTTCACCCTTACCGAGGAACGGGTTGGCTACGATGCTATCGTCGTGTGGCGTCCGCTCGCCCTCAAAACACTCGTACTCATCTTCAAGCAATACCTTCTGCCAGACGTAGAAGAAGTCGGAAATCTCCGAGTAGATGATATTGTCGTAGTACGGCGGGTCGGTGATCACCGCGTCGTACTCGTTTTCGGCTTCGATACCTCGGATATCCCCTTGTTCGACTGTAGTGTTTTGTCCGATCGGCTGAGCAAACGGTGCGGTTTCAATTGTGTCTGGTTCATCTAAATCTCTATTCACCGGAATGTCGGGGTAGTTCCCATGTTCTGGATACTCAATATAGCGCTCGGTGGGAGCATTCGCCCACTTTACTCCTCGAATTGTCTTGTCCCACGTCGATTGGAATGTTCCAGTACCGTATTCAGCACCCCAGAAATTGCTATCAACAGGACGAGTAGGAGGAACGAACGCGTTTTGTTTGAAAACGTGGTCAACTTGATTCCCAACATGGCTATATCCGATTAGCATGGTATTTCTGCGGAGAGAATCAGTCAAACTCATTAGTAAAAATTCAGCAATATTTTGATCCTGCAAGTTATCAATTTCACTCATAAGACGGCATATACAGAGCTTCTGACGGCTATTGAACATATCTGCCCATTTTTCGTAGCCATGATCGAACACCGGGTTTCGATCAGAGGTCATATGCCCCTCCGGTATTGGTTCATCTGGGACATAATCGTGGAGCTCGGGGCTATTCTCCCATCGAGACACCGCCTTCTCGTACAAATTGAGATCTTCCTCGCTAACCCCGCGATAGCCCTTTGTGTCGCTCTTATCGTAATCGCGACGATCGTCACATGTCGGGCAGTGATACTCTATGGCGAAATATTTCAGATCGTAGCCGTCCTGCTCCTGGATAGCGTCGGTGATGCCGTACTTTTGGCCGCACTCATGACAGGTGTAACTACCTCCACTCACGGTTCCTTCCTGTGGCACCCACTCGTAACCGCACTCCGAGCAGGTCGTGTCGCTCCGCCAATCGTCAGCGTAGACTACTGACTCGCACCCCGGACAGAAGACGCTGTATTTGTCGTCGTTCTCGTATCGCCCTTTCCCGACCCGGTAATCGCCAAATAGAGAGACCGTCTCCCCACAAGAGACACAGCCCAGTTGCTTCACCCAGAAGCTGTTCATCACGTCGGCGTCGTGTTCTTCTGGATGATTCGGACAGGGCGTCTTGTAGTACTGTTTCAGTTCGTCCGCGACGCTTGCTTCGATCTTGTCGTACGCCGCCTCCAACTTCTCTGGATCAGTCGAACCAGCGTCGATTTCTTTCTTTGTGACGAACCAGGCAACAGGATTAAGATCTCGTCCGTGGCACTCCGCTCCGAATCGGGACGCTTCAACGAGAGAAGTGCCGCCGCCCATGAACGGGTCGAGGACCTTCTTATCAGAAATCCGAACATCTTTCGGATAGAGCTCCCACAACGCATCCGGTTCTTCGATCGAAACGGATGAGAGCAGTTGCTCGATATCGATTCCGTTCCTCTCGAACGACGACAGTTGTTGATCGGCCCCGGGTTCGTAGACATCGATGTTTTCTGGGTCGTCGAGGAGCGAATACAGGGAGATCGCCCTGAACGTGCTTCCCAAGCGCCGGGCCCACCACTTGTGCATTGTATAGATCGGCCGGTACCACTGTCTCGCCCCACCATACCCCTCCTTCTCAGCGATATCGTTGAGTTGCCGTATCGGGAACCCGTTCTCGATAGGAGCGGTCGTGCGCTCTTCTGTTGATTTACTGGGTAGCTCTTCAGACATCGAGTATATCTGGACAACAAAACAGAGCGGGTTATAGTTTCCCACATTTCTGAAAGGACTCCATCCGATATTCGGATATGTTACTACGTCGGTATCGCAGCTGATCCCTAGTATTTATTCACCTAACAAGCATCAACCAGAATATATGGCTCAGAGTTCCCTCTCACGGACGATTGCGGACACCATTACCCTCAGTCGTGAGCTTCGGGAGGAAGGCGAGATCGACGGCCAGGTCAAGCTCTATAACGTCGACGACGACGACGAGTTCGAGGCCGACGCTTCGACGTTTTTCGAGCGGACCCTGATGACACAAGGTCTTCATGAGGCGTTCGTCGACCTTCGCAACACGCTCCGCGGTGACGACAATCGCGGGACGCACATTCTCTACGGCTCGTACGGGAGCGGGAAATCACACCAGATGGTGGCGATGCATCACTGCTTCGCGTCGCCCGCGGAGGCTGGCCGGTTCGGCGACCAGCACGTCGACGGGTTCTCCGACGCCCTCCCGGCAGCTGATCGCACGGCGACAGTCACCGTCTCTCTCCAAGACCGGCAGCCCGATTACCTCTGGGAACCGTTCTTCGAGGCGCTTGGCGAGGATCCCGGCACGTTCGAGAGCGGAGGGTACCCCGACCGGCAGATGATTCTCGACGCTATCGGCGACAGCGCGGTCGCGTTTCTGCTCGACGAACTCGAAGACTGGTGGGTCACACTCTCGGACGATCGGAAGGCCGCGAACCGTGGATTCCTCCAAGCGTATCTCGAGGCGACCGAGGACCCCGATTCCGATGTCTTCGCGTTCGTCTCGGTACTCCGTGAAGGCTCAGAGGTCCACAATATCCTCGACCGGCAGACGGACAATGCTTCTGACCACAACATGAACAGCAAGGTCAGCAAGCAGGACGTCCTCCGTCATCGGCTCATCGACGACGTCGACGAGGCCGCGGTCGACGACATCGTTGACGGCTACGTCGAGGCGTATGCGGAAAATGATCACGTCCCAGACGACGATATCCCCCGAGATATGGGTGGGAAGATGCGGGACGCCTATCCGTTCCATCCGGTTCTGCTAAACGCGCTGGAGACCCGGTACTACGCCGACGAAGGAAACCAGAACACCCGGGGGATGATCTACCTCTTCTCGAAAATTCTCACTACCGCTGCCGACCCTGCCGCAGACCCGGACGACGATGACGCCGAACGGCTGATCGACCAGACCGACCTGGTTACCCATGGCGACATCGACGCAGTGCTCTTCGAGGACGAGCTGTCGCGGATCAACGTCGCTCGCCCGAACGTCTGCATTGACGACATCGAGAACCGGGTCGACACAGAGAGTATTCCATACGGCCGCCGCATTCTCAACACCGTCCTGTTGTACAGCCTAAAACCCGACGAGGGCGAGGGTGCCGATAAAGCCGAGATCGTGATGGGTACCTACCAGACCGGAGATCTGGTCTCCGATATCGTCCTCAACATCGAGCAGCTCTACGGCGTCGCGTGGTACTTTCACAAGCTCAACGGGAAGTACGCAGTTAGGGACCGTCAAAACGAGATCGCGCTCATCCAGAACGAGGCGAGCTCAGTCGACGAGACGGTCGCCCTGTCACAGATCGCTGAGACCGTGGAAACAGTTTTCGGCAAGAATGCGCACGCGGTCGGTTTCGAAGACGATGATCTGAAGAACGTACCGGACACGCGGGATCTGAAAGTTGTCGTCAACGCAGACGACTGGAACCCTGATACGGTTAAGACGGTGATTAAGAACGCTGAGGGTAGTCCCGGTCGAGAGTGGCGCAACACGCTCGTCTTCGTTCAGCCGAGCGGCGATACATCGATTAACTCTGGGACAGGGTACGTTGAGAAGGCACGCTACATTGAGGGGGCCACCCGAGTTCTCCGAGATGACTCGCTCGATGACGGGATCAAACAAGCTGTAGAGCGCGAGAGAGAAAACGAGGAACGCGAACTCAAAGATCGGGTTGAACTCGCGTACGGCGAGATCCTCGATGGTAACGACCTGCTGAACGATTTCGAGTTCGCAGCACAGATGGATCTTGACGTCTTTGTCGACGGCGACGCGCTGAACGGTGAGGACATTGTCGACTCTGTGGCAGCAGGAAAGTTCGATCTTCAGGCGGTCATCTGGGACATCGTCTCTGATCTTCTTGACCGCCGGGGCAAGGCAACCGTTGAAGAGATCTACGAGCAGTTCCTCCGACAGCCGACGTATCCAATCCCCGGGAGTCCGGGTACAGTTGTCGACGCAGTCGCCGAAGCACTCGATGATAAGCCGGTTATCACACACGGTTCGAACGGGTTCTCTCGGGATCTGACCGGAATCTCGCTCGACACAACTATTCTGCCTGAAGACGCAGTGGAGCGGTGGGATACTGACGACGTCCTTCAAGAACTCAAGCGACGGTTCGGCAGCGGAGCAGTATCAGTCGATATCGGTGACTTCGAACTGGATCTGCTCGAGGACACCGAGGTGTGGCTAGAAGGAGACGGTCACGACACGGTGATGACCGCGGTCGGTCGCCTTGCTCGTGACGACAGATACGTCATCTACAGCGGGACGGACGTCGTCACCAAGGCACAGTCAGACGCGGTTATCCGCGATATCTCCGGAGCCGAGGAAATTGACGGCACCGACGTTTCGGCCCGGATCGAAGAGGCACTCTCTACCAGCGGCCGTGCGAACACGCGTCGTATCCTCGAAGAGATCCGTCGCGATGAAGGCGTCTACCTGCCCGCCGACGAGACCGAGCGAGCGTTCCGAGAACCGGTTGCTGACCTCCTCGTCGACGAGTACGTAATCGACGAGGACCGCGAGTACCACGACTCGCTCGGCGACCGAGACCCGACAGACGTTACGCTCGTCCCGACCGTGTCCGATGACGTCGCCGAACAGATACACGAACACCTCGCCGGGCTAGACGGCGGGTCGGAGTTCACGGTTGGAAGTATCGCCGGGCGGTTCGACGGGAGCGTGACCGAGGACGCCGTCAAGACGTTCCTATTACAGAATCTCGGCCGGGATGCGGAGCCGGAGTACGTGATCGCGACCGACGAGTCCACCGACCCGACGCGGTGGTCACCGGGCTACGAGTTCCACACACCGAGCGGTGGGTGGTACTTCAAGTTCAACGGCGACGACGTCGCCGACCTCCGGCTCAAGTGGCGCGAGGAGGAACAGCCGGGGACGGTGGCGTACGGCGAAGTCGCGTTCACCTCGACCGATCGGACGGCGATTCCGGGGCCGCTGATGGGTACCGCGCAGGTCGAAAAAACGCGGACGAAGCTTACGCTGGCGAGCGGCGACGACGTGACCGACGTTCGGGACATGCTTGAGCAGATGCCCGAGAGTGCGACGAACTTCGCGGTCGAGATCAACTTCGAGTAGGACTTGATGACACCTCAAATACCAACTCCTCAAGATTAGCACTCTCACTTTCACGCTCAGCGTGATTTGAAAATAGCTCTATGATGTCTTCTTCAGGTATATCTGTGCCTTTAATAAGAAGCTCTGTGATTTTTGATTCAGACTCCATTTCAGTCAAGACTACTATTTGATGAATCAGTCGATCAACCTGGAGAGCCACAAATTCAGGGCTATTTTCATATCGATTTCTCTCGGCGGCCAGTTCTATACAGTCAATAGCTGTTTCCAACCGAAGTTCTCTCTCACTAACAAGAGATGATTCGATAAACATCCCTCTATAAAAATCATGGCATCTATATGCCGGTGTTACAGGGTATGTTGGTTTTTCTTTTGACAACTTTCCTTGCTCGGATAACGATCGACAAATTTGTCTTATTCGTAGCGGGGGAAGCCCGGTTCGCTTGCTTGCGATATGTTCAGTTATTATGAATACTGAGCTGGTTTTTTGTAGCAAAGTTCGCTCTTCGTCAGACAAACCATCCAAAAATTGTTGCTGTACGGTATTACGAACCTGTTTATATCCCGTCGGTAGTTCTTCTAGTACCTCTCGGAGCGAGAAATCCTCCGCTTCATTACAAATTGTCGCTATAAGCAGGGGAATCCCCTTAGTGCGTGTATGTAATTCGACAACATCACCTGACTCATAGCTCAGGCCAGACTGCTCTACGAGCTGTCGTGTAGCAGCGAAGCCACGATCATCCTCAAGCTCATCTCCGTTTGCGGTTGTCCTATCAGTAATGTAGGACGCTCCTGGGTTCGGTCGCGTTATGTGATCAAATGGTTCTAAGTCGAAACAAGAAATACCTCTGCCAGCAACCTCTACGTCGGCAGCAATATACCATGCTCCAGACTGATTGAGTTGGTTTGCTATATCTCTAAACGTAGTTTCCAGCTCCATGTCGCGGCTCTGTATCTGAGCATCATACTGATCAATGATTACCACGGCCGGCGATCCAGGTTCTCCTTCTTCCATCATCACATCAGCTACGACATTAACCAAGTCAGGGAACTCTACGTCTGATTCTGTAGAACTACGGATCGCATTCCTAACCCCTTGGATGCCAAGTTCCGTCGTCGGTTCTGGGACGGCTGTTTGTACTATACCCAGTAAGTCATCCACCGCATCGGGAGAAAGGAGATACTCGCGGAATTGTGAAATAGTTGATCGAGGGTAATTGTCAAACCAAGCCGCAAGAAGTCTCTGTAGGAATCTCTGCCTATCGGGTGGGTCCCCAAGCTGATAATATATCGCCGGGTATCCTTCCTGCCTACACCAATCTCTGAACTCTTTTACCAGCTCGGATTTTCCAATCCCGGTTTGACCGCAAATAACATTAACACGAGTATCTTCTGCTGACAAACTCTCTTGGAGCTTTTTCATCTCCGCTGTTCGATTCACAAACGGTACGTCAGGATACATTCAATAAGAATCATACACTCAACAAATATATAAGTACAGTATGATAGCTAAAGACATAAACTCACCCAGTAGAAGATAGATGACATCTAAGAATGACTGATAAAAACCTCCAACAGAAGCGGTCACAACTACCGATCGAGCGCAGCTTCCCCATCGAACGGGTGAACGAGATCGCAGCAAAAGAAGGGCGGGCGAAGATGCACTACCGGCCCATCTACACGATGCACAAATGGTGGGCGCGTCGACTGGGGTGTGTTTTCCGGTCGATCTGTCTCTACACACTGCTCGATGATCCCAAGAAAGTAGAGGTGCTCGAGCCCGGAGAATCAAACACAAGTCTCAGCGACTTTGGTGAGGGACTCGATGTTGCGACACTTCTCGAGAACGTCGACCTCGAGGACCCAGAGTCGCTCTGGGAGCTCTACCCGAAGGACGTTCGCGTCTCGGACAAGAAGATCCTCGACCCGTTCATGGGTGGCGGTACCTCGCTCGTCGAGGCGTCGCGGTTCGGAGTCGAATCCGTTGGCTACGATCTGAATCCGGTCGCCTGGTTCGTCACGAAGAAACAGCTTGAGGCAGGCCAAACCGACGTCGAGGACCTCGAGGCTGCGTTCGAACAAGTCGAGGCCGACGTCGCAGACGAAATTACGCGGTACTACCGCACCCCGTGTCCGAACGCACAGACTCACGACGACGAAACACTGGACGACGACGACCCGCTCGGGCTGGCCGTAGACGGGGACCTCGATTTCGACTATGAGGTACCCACCGACCTGCGTGACGAGCTGTCGGCCCACGACCACTACGCAGACGTAATGTACAATTTCTGGGTGAAGGAATTGGACTGCGTGGATTGCGGAAGGGACGTCCCGCTGTTCAAAGACTACCGCGTCGCCAAGGGACGCTATGAAAACGACGACCAGTACAACGTCCTCTGTCCGGCCTGCGAGTCGGTCGTCCTTGTTGATGACTGGCAGTCAGAGTCTACCTGTTCCGAGTGTCGCCACGAGTGGACGCCGAAGGAAGGAACGGTGTCCGGATCGCAGTACGCCTGTCCTGACTGTGGCGCACAGTATGGTATTACCGACGCTATCGACGAACAGGATGGATTCAACCTGCGACTCTACGCAGTAGAGTACTACTGTCCGACCTGTGATGACCGCGAATTAGAGCGGAGCGCAGTGAAGGGGTATAAAACTGCGGAAGCGTTCGATCAGGCGTTATCCGACACAGCAGAGCAGGAATGGGAAAAGCGTGAGGAGCTGCGAGCGTATGTTCCAAGTGAGGAGGTTCCGGAGGGCGCAATCACAGCAGCTTCCTCAATAAGTGGTAACGACGTGTTCCAGCACGGCTACACAGAGTGGCAGGAGTTTTTCAATAGCAGACAGCTCCTGAACCTTTCAAAGACGCTCCAGTCAATTGACGGGGTCGGTTCAAAAAATACTGAAGAGTACCTCCTGTTGATGCTCTCTGAGACACTCAATTATAATACAATGATGACATCATATAATCCAGGTAAAAATCTTATCGCAAATATCTTCAATACTAACTCGTTCGATCCGCCGCAACGTCCGGTTGAGAGTAACTTATGGGGGACAAAGTATGGAACGGGATCAATCACTTCGATGTGGAGGATGGTGAAGTCTGGGGTTGAGTATGCCTCTGCTCCGGCGGAACAATACTTTGAACAGGGCAAAAAAGTCAAGACCGAACCTTTCACCCAGCCCATCGGTGAGAACGCTACTGTCCACCAGGGCGATATGCGGACGATCGACGCCGAAGACGAGTATGATGCAGTAATCACCGACCCACCGTACTACGACAATATTATCTATTCTGAGGTGGCTGACTACTTCTACGTCTGGCAGAAAATCCTCCTCGAGGACGAATATGACAGCTTCCAATACAACCAGACACCACGAGCGGAGTCTATCGTCACGAATCCATTCTACGACAAGACAGAGAAAGACTTCGAAAGCGAACTTCACGAGGCATTCAGTGTCGTCCACAGAGCACTGAAAGACGACGGTGTCCTGACGTTCACATACCATCACAGCGACTCAGAGTCGTGGGGAGAACTCCTCGCGGCTCTTTGCGATGTCGGCTTCGAGGTAACTGCGACATATCCAATCTCTGCAGACATGCAGAAGTTCATCGGGGGCGATGCTGTCTCGTTCGACATCATTATCGTCGCCCGACCGGCAGAGGCTCGCGACCCGATTTCGTGGCGACAACTCCGCCAACGGATCTACAAGACTGCGAGACGGACTCGTCAGCGTCTGGAGGAGAGTCGCGACCTCGCCCGTGGCGATGTCGGCGTCGTTGAGATGGGACGGTGTTTCCACGAGTACTCCAAACACCACGGCAAAGTTCAGAGGAACGGCGAGGTGATGACTGCGAAGGAGGTCGTCGACGAGATTTACGGTATCATCCAGGACGCAAGTCAGGTCGGCGTGGTGGACGTGTTTGTGGACCTATTAGAGACAGACGACCCGGACCCCAGCGAGGTGAACAAGCTCTGTCGGAGCGCAAACACGACTCCCGACGAGTTAGAAGACGCACGGCTCTACGGACTCGACAGCGGCGAGTTCTGGCTCGGAACGTGGGACAACGAGCGCCGACAGGCGTACATCAAGACTCGTGTCGAGAACGACGAGGAACTCAGCGCACTCGATAAGGTCCAGTTCCTCCGGTACCGCTACGAACACGGGCAGACGGTGAGCGACTACGTCGAGCGCTGGGACGGTATCGACGACGTTCGCGAGTTGGCTGAGCGACTCGCGGACGCGACCGGCGACGACGTCTACCGCCGGGTGTTAGGTGACCGCGACGTAACGAGCTACTGACAATGGTGGAACCTGGACGCCTGGCCGGCGTGTACAACCTCGTCGTCGCCGACGCGTACGACCTGTTCGACCACCGAGTACCCGTCGAGACGTTCGCGTCGATGCTCGAGGACGGTGAAGTTCCTGAGGAGGTGTGCGTCGTCGGTCTCGCCGATGCATACGAGGCAGACGACGTCCGCGAACTCCGCCGTCTGATGGACGAGGCAGCTGACAGGCTCGAGGGCCGAAGCCCCCTCCCGACGATTCAGTTTGCGGTCGACGGGTCCTTCCAGCGTCTCAGTCGCGATTTCGAACTCCAGACCGAAGACGATCTGTATCGACTCAGTCGCGTTTTCGGTCCGCAGATCAAGCGACGGAACGTCGATTGGCTAACGGCGCCGTTCTAACCCTCAGAGCAGTTTGAATCCGTCTTCGACGGTGATCGTTTTCGGTTCGCCGTCTGCCCCCTGTTCGACGAAGTAGAGGTCGATTCGCTCTTCACCGCGTTCGCGACGGAAGACGGGGACGCACGTCGTCGTTTCGGGCGAGTGCTCTCGGCACCGCGAGTGAATCTGTTTGCGCGTCCAGCCGCCCTCCTGCTCCAGGTCCGACGTCGTCTGGTGAACGACCGACAGAGAGTCGACGGCGGCGTTGATTACCCGAAGCGAGAACTCCTTGAGTTCGACGAAGCTGAACGGACCGTCGGTGTCAGTCAGCCGATCAAGCGCCGACGCCTCGGGGTGGTCGAGACAGAGCGCACCTTCGTTGACCGCGCGGTACACCTCCAACTCCGGATAGCGCTCTGCTAGTGCGTCGTGAAGGTATGTCTGGATGGCACTATGGTATCCCTCAAGAGTGAACTCGTCGGTTTCGGGCGCGACGACCTGAAGCTTCGCCTCGGTTTGTGCGACCGTCCGCGACCGTGGCTCACCCAGCGGCGTCAGAAATCCCATGTGTGGCGTCTCGAGTAGGTACGCGTAGCTGAACAGTCGTGAGCGCGACCCACCGGTTTTGACCGGGTCTTTCCCCTCAGCGTAGTATTTCGAGTCGAGGACGGCCAGTGTCTCGTCACCTTCTTCGATGGCATGGTCCGGTTGATGGTAGACCTGTGGCTCGCTGTCGAACGGCTGGAGCGTCGGCGACCGAACAGCCGAAACGTTCTCGACTCTATCGCGGTAGTCATACGATTGGATAGCCGAGAGCTCCTGCTCCACCGCGATCTGCGTATACTGCTCGAACAGCGACTCCATATTCAACACGTAGTCGACCATCAGCTCGCGGTCACCTCCCATCGACGGCGTGCCGAGGGAGGAGGCGACGACCGCTTTCGCGATGTCGATAGCGTCCTCGTAGTAGTGACGTTGACTTGGTAGGTCGTACAGCGAGAAGCGCTGATACTGTGGGAGCCGACGCCAGTCACTGTCGACTCCGAGATCCTCTAGATGCTGTACCTCTTCGTGGACCCGCGAGAAGACGTGATAGTACGCTTGGTGGTCGTAATCGGTCTCGTGTTGACGAAACAGTCGGAGCAGGTGCGTCCCAGCGTAGTGTAGCAGCGAGTTCACCGCGTTGTCGTACTCAACCTCTTTCAGCAGGCAATGCGTCTCCAAACGCCCTTCGGCCTGATTGACTAGAGTCCGCTCAACATCAATGATACCGCGTGGGTCGTCGAGGTCGACTCGTCGCGTCTCGAGTTGGCGAACGAAGCCGTTCCGGTGAATCGCTTCTAACCCATTCAAGAAGTTGATTGCGAGGATGAGAAAGACGTCCTCCAAGTCCACGTCGTCGCGCTGGAACCGCGACAGCGGGACGCCGTGATACTCGACCGATCGCTTGCGTCCGTGAACGGCCAACAGCATATCGAAGATGTGGTCCCAATCGATCTTGGGTTCGATCTGGAGCTTCGATTGAGGGGTGAGACTAACGATCCCGACGTTGTCTCCGACATCGACTCGGATCGTCGGCTGATCGACCTGTACTTCGACGACGCGGTACTCTTTGTCGCTGTCGTCCAGTGACTCTTGCGTCTTTACGAAAACGCCGGACGATTCTTCCTCGAACGACGCGCGTCGGAGCTGCTCGTCGATTGTTGACGGGCAACCGTCGATACGGATAGACCCCCGCTCCGGGACGCTGAACGTCCGCGCACCGTACGTGTACGCGTCGTCGATCTGGCCTGTGCTCATTTGTAGATCCGTCTTAGCTCTCGTACGATCCCATCCGCCGCCGTTCCGCTTCGAGTTCGCGCCCGGCGAGATCTGCTGCCGGCCCGAGGTCAAAGTCCTCGAACCGGTCGTTTAGCGCGCGATAGTGCTCTTCGATCTGTTCGAGCTGGGGAAACGCCGCCGAGTTCAGGAGCCGTGGCACGATGAACGTCCGGAACGCTTGCCCGACCGCCTGCTCCACCTCGTCCATATACAACTCCTCGTCCTGTAGCGCCTCCCGGAGAAAGAGTGTCACGTCCCGGTAGTGCATCGGACCAAACCGCATTATCGGGCCACGAGCGGCCCGATCAGAGCCGTTATTGATACCATCGTAGTCCGCCTCGAAGAGCTCGAACAGGTCGTCGTGGTCGACGAGAGGGATACTGCCGAGGTTGTCGTCGATCCAGCCTTCAAACAACGTCCGTCGGTCCTCATCGGTGTACTCGTCGAGTTCGACCATCGCGAACCGCCGGGTGATGGCATTATCGAGTTCGTTGACGGTTCGATCGGACATATTCATCGTACAGATGATGCTCAGCCGCTCGTCGAGTTCGATAGTCTCGCCGTTGTCGGTCTCGATGAGCGTCTGGTTCCGGTTTTCGATTGCGGTGTAGAGCGGACCGAAGATCTGTGAGATATCCGCTCGGGTGATTTCGTCGAGGATCACACCGTATGGAATGTCGAACTCTCTCGCTCGCTGAACCCCTTGGGTCACAGCACCAAGCTCAGTCTGGTAGTTAATCGAACCCATTCCTGACCGGGAAAGATTCGGGCCGATCCCGCCGATAATGTCTTTTGCTGTCCATGATGGCGTTGCGGTGTGAAGTGAGTACCCAACGCAGTGCCGGAGCGCGAGCTGCTTAGCGAATGTCGTCTTCCCGGTCCCGGTTGGACCATAGAGTACCACCGGCTTACCCGTCTTGAGTGCCACTCGGGCGTTGCGCTCAACCTCATCGGGGACGAGGACAGTGTCTGGTGTGTCATCTCCCCGAGTAATGACTGTGCGCTTGAGCTCCGGCGTCGCATATGAGGAGGTTAGTACGGCCCGTCGGATCGGCCCGACCCCCTGGTTGCCCTCGTGATACACATCGAGCTGCTGCTCGTCAATCAAATACTCCAACAAGTCTGTGCTCGTCGCATTCTCTATAACCTCAACGACCTTCCCATTGACACTGCGGAGAACATTCAAGTTCTCCCTCGCATCGTCGATGGTGGAAATGTCAACCGAAGATCCGCTCATTAGACTTAGGAACTCGGGCACTGGTTAAAAACATACGTGGTGACACTCACGCAGATCACTGTTTCGACGAGATCACTGAGCAGTTCGGAGACGTGATCGTCGCGGACTTCGCTGGGCCGACGTCTTCGAGAAGTATGACAGCGAGAACACAGTGTTCTACTGCGACCCGCCGTACATCGGCTACGAGTACTACTAACTCGTGAACAAGATCGACCACGAGGCGCTCGTCGACGGGCTCGTAGAGTTGGAGGGTGACTGGATCTGCTCGTACGAGGACTTGCTGGCGACGTTCGAAGACTTGTGCGTGCTCGACCGCGAATATAAGCGGTTCATCAACAGCGGGAAGCGTGGGTCAGCGAAGGACGCGAAAGAGCGGTTGGTGGTGAACTTCGATCCGGTGGGAGTTTGAGGTGCTAATCGAGGTAAAACGGCGTCAATATCTGTCTGTGAAAGCAGATGGAATTTCAAATGTTTGCCGATTGATTTATTTTTCCGTATATCTGACTGACAGTATGGTTAGCCCCTCTCTAGGTATTCTGCTCGGACCAGTTACCCTGCTATGGGCAATCCTCGCTACGACTACTAGCATGGATCCGGGTACACAGACACTTTTTACAATGGCATTAACTGGCGGTTTCGGCACCGTGATGTACACCTTCGTGGTGCTGCTGTCGCTGGCCTCGCTAGATAACCATGTCTCGATTCAGTAAACACTTCATCGGGTCACTGTTCAGCCGACAGGTAATCTACGCATACGGTAGCGGCAGCGCACTCACAACAACATTGTGGCTCATTTGGTTCGCACTGAATAACTCATGGCCGGAGCCAAAGGTGTTTACCGCAGACATCGCGGGTCTGGAGGTTTTACTCGATATGTACATCCGAGTCATGCTTCCAATCTGGGTTCCACCCATCAACTGGGTTGAGATCGGAACCGTGGGGCTGAATTGTTTCTTTGGTCTCTGTTACCTAGCAATGTGGTCTGAAAAGTACGCCAGTGCGACTACAGGTCGCTCCCGAAGATTCTGAGACTTAGTATTTGATTTGGCCGGAGGCCAACCGGTTCAAGAATACTTATCAGAGCCAGGGTCAGGTCTCTTCAGTAAATATCTCTAGCTCGGCTGTATCGTATCCATACTTCTCCATTACCTGTCTGATCCGCCGAACACAGTCTTTTGCCGATAAATTAGTTTCGAGGTAAAGGTCGGTGTCCGGTATCTTTTGAGGTCGAACGAGATCAGATTGATCGCCTGTTTTGGCGAAGTATGTCCGTGTCCGCCCTTGGATTTCCATGATCCGCTCGTGGTCGTCGACATCGTGGAGTATCTGTGTAACTGCGGTCGTGAGCGTTTCCCCCCAAGTGCCGACGTCGTGCGTCTCGCCGAGTATCTTGATCACCGAGGGCGTTGTGCCGGTGTAATCGTCGACGTCGTCGGACTCACTCGACGTTGATTTCGCGGCGAGGTCGTCACGACTGACGTTCTGGAGGAGCATGTTGACCGTCTCGGCGAACTTCTGGTACGCGCCCTGAAGGAAGACGAACTTCTCGCTCTGTTTGTCGTAGGCGTACTTCTCGGCGACCGCGTGGACGCCGCGCTCGGCGGTGGAAAGGGTCTTGTCGGGGTTCGGCGTCCACATGTCGAGCAGTTCGATGTCGCGGTTGCCCCGGCTGTACTGGCGGAGAGTGTTGTCGATGTCGGTAGACTTGCCGATCTTGATGTCCATGATTTTGAGCCCGGAGTATTCGAGGTGAGAAATCCGAATCGCGTAGACCACTTCGCTCATAGACAGGTCTTGAGGGAGTGATCTCTTGAGCTTAAGCATTGCGAGAACCTAGCCCTTTTCGAATTATTCGCAAACCTCCGCTATTTATATACTGCCTCGAGTGGGCCAGAACCCGGTCGCATTAGCCCAATCAACGGATCTCAAAGAGGTCAAATTGTCAGCGGTCACTACCAGTTCGAGGAGCGATCGCGATGCGAGAACCCGAGGAAATCGTAGATACTCAGAGTGGATAACATCCTAACAAAGATTTAACCGATACCGCCGACTCCACGTGATGTGCCATTTCCCCGCGCAAAATCATCCCGTCAACTCTACGACGAAGTCAAATCGTACGACCGGGTGATTACTCCAGACGGACCGCTCGCGAGTGCCCTCAACCGCCAGCTTGATCGGTCACACCTCGGTCCCTTTGCTATTCCACCACGTCGCCTTGCGGTCGGTCGCCGGCAAGAATCTGAGGACCGACTTGCGTTCCTCGGCATGATCGCAAATGAAGATATTTCGTGGAAACGGTGCGCCTACGCAGTCGGGAATATCCTCCAGTGTTGGGAACACCAAGGATCCCACGAGGCTATCTTCGAGTACGACGCCTACATCGACGAGGCGACCGAACGAGCTGTTGAGCGAATCGGTGATCTTGAGACGGCCTCGATGAAGCTCACAACCGACACTATCGATTCAGATCTCGATGTGGTTGTCGTCGAGCCAGAGATGCTCACGCAGCTCGAACGAGCGTATCTGCCTACCGAGTACGATACGGTCAGTCTCTTTGCCGACACAGAGTTTGAGCTGCCGCCGTTTCGCATCCATGAGTCACCGACAGCGATCATCGAAACAGTGGTGAATACGGTCACCGAGACAAACGCCGAAAACATCGGGATCGTCCTCGATCAGGAAAGCGAGTACTCGCCGCTCATTGAGTCCGCACTCGAGGCAGCCGACATCCCATTCTTCGGCGGACCGAGCTTTACTGATCGCAGCGAACACCGCTTGTTCCTTCATCTCCTCCGGACTGCCCACCGAGGAACTGACACTCGAATCAGCGAAATTCGGTCGCTACTGACAGCTTTTGACTGTGATGTGGCCGACCGTGAGACAGACAAGCGCCTCCACGAACTCGATGATAAAAATCTGTCGTGGCTGAAAAACTTCTGTCACGAAATCCAAGAGTACACGTTTTTGGACGCGCTTTCGGCGTTCGAACACCGTACCGACGACACGCTTGATGCCTTTCGAACGGAGCTAGAAGAGCTTGGCATCGCCGACGAGCTCGTTACGGAAGCGCGTCTCGACGGGTTGTCGTTCTATCTTCAGACGTATGAGGTACCTGTTGACCGAGACAATGAAGGCGTCCTGCTCGCCGACGCGAAGTCGGCATCATACGTCGGCCGTGAGGTCGTCTTCTATCTAGGCCTTGATGATCGATGGACACACTCGGCACCACGTCGTCCGTGGGTTGATCAGGATGCTCAGTTCACGCGGAATCTCAAGAGCTTCCAGTTGCTGTTACAAAGCGGCAGCCAGCAACACTATCTCGTTCAGGATGCGACCGGCGGATCGCCGGTTACCCCGTGTCTGTACTTCGAAGAACTCCTCGAGCAAGAGTACGATCGGTTCTCAGAACTCCCGTCTACCACCCATCAACTCCGATCTGAACCACATGATGGGGCTGTATTCAACACCGAGTCAGTTGACGTGTCTCCTGAACCAGTCGAGACGATCAGTAAGTCGAGTCTCAACACCTACGTGAACTCACCCCGAGACTACTACTTCAGCCGGATCGTCGACGGCCCAGAGAAAGAGTATCTCACTGAGGGTAACCTACTCCATGACTTTGCGGAGTTCTATGTCACCCATCCTGCGGTCGTCGACGACGCGGCGCTAACAGAAGTCGTTGATCTCATGATTGATGAAGTCCGTCCGCTGATCCGCTCCGTTGATGAACAGACTCGCCGGACTGAGTACCGTCTAAGCCTCGAAACAATCGTCTCCTACCTCGACGACAACCCCCCGAAAGACGGAGCGTTCCTCACGCCCTCCAGCAGTACTGAGAACGCTATTGCCGACTACTTCGGGTACGATATCGAGTCGCCGGTAACTGAACGCCGGTTTGTTGATGAGGATCTTGGTATCAACGGAATGATCGACCTTGTCCAGTCGCAAACCGAGCTGCTGGATTACAAAAGCGGGAGTGAGAACGACGCCAATTCAATTGTCCAAGACGCCGCGATCGACAACCCATCCGACGAACCGGATTTCCAAGCATTGCTATATCTCACCTACTGGCGCTCACAAACGCCCGCTCAACAGCTCTCGTTTACGTTCTTCTACGTCACTGAACTCGTCGACGACGCTATCGCCGGTGACGTCGATATCGACGACGCGCTGACGACAGTGACATACTATCCCGGATCTCTCACAGATCACGTCCGAACAGAGGAGTTCTTCGAGTACCTTCGTGAGGAGGGGGCGAACAAGTGCCAGAAGATTCTCTCGAAGATCGACTATCAGACGTACGCTGCTCTCTTTGATGCCGCACCACTCGTTGAGACAACTGACAGCGACGAACTCATCGAGTCAGAGTTCGGCCGGACGATGATTGAACGACTCGAAGCAGAGATTGGAGAGTACAAGTACGTAAAGACGGGGAGCAAACAGGTCATGCGGGAAATCGCCCGCCAACAGAAAGGTGCGTTCTTTAAACCTGACCTGGATGCCTTTGAGTCGTTTGTTGAGGAGCGACTGACAGAGCTCAACCGACGTCGTACAGGTGACGAGCCGTTTCCCATTGAGGGACTTGCCGGCGAGCCGAATTACCGGCGGGTGGATAATCGTGATTTGCTCTTGGAGGGTGACCAATGAGCGACGTTACGCCAAACCCGGAGCAACGCGACCTCATTGAGTCAACCGACGGCCTGTACCTCGTCGACGCTGGTGCTGGCACCGGGAAGACCTTCACTGTCACCCGGCGGTATGCGAACATCGTGGATCAGGACGGGATCGATCCGTCTGATGTCCTGTTGGTAACGTTCACGAACAACGCAGCTGAGGAGATGCGAGAACGGATCGTGCGGAACAGCGAGTACGGAATGCGGGAGCTCTCGAACGCCCCGATCCAGACGTTCCACTCGTTGGCACACGATATCCTCGATGAGCACGGCCATGATGCTCCGACATATCTCGGCGTGGAGGAGACGATCACCGGCTCGACGCGGATCATCGAAGACGATATCATCGAACAGGCGCTGTTCCGAGAGTTCATCGGCCAGTTCATCGACTCGCACCCTGAGTATAACGAGTTCTTCACAGCGATCTCAGAAACGAAAGAACTGCTCGATCTCATCAAAGAGCTTTCTGCGAAGGGTGTCTTTCCCACCGAAACCGGCTGGTACCGCGACGGTGAGTCACACCTCGACGGTGACTTTGCGGCGTTTGAGACGCTGTTCGCCGATATAAATCAACCTCGAAACGGTGGCAGCAAGCAGTCGAAGCTCCGGTCGAAGCTCAGCAAATATGGGAAAGAGAAGACCTACCTCCCAGAGGCACCTGAGAGATGGGAGCTTCGCGGGAACGGCAAACAGATTCCAGCGGATGTCGCTGGACGCGTTTTCGAGGACGATCGAACAGCACTCAAGCAGTTCGTCCACGATGTGTATCACGCCTACCTTGGGTTTGCGCTTCGACGGAACTACCTGAACTTCGGGTTCCTTCAGCTGTTTGCGTTCGTCCTTCTGTGTGAAGACCACGATCTTCGAGAGCGACTGGGCTACGAGTATGTGATGGTCGACGAGTTCCAGGACTCCAGTGAGATCCAGTTCAAACTCATGCTTCTTCTGGCCGGCACAGAGAATATCTGTGTGGTCGGTGACTGGAAGCAAAGCATCTACAGCTTCCAATACGCCGACGTCGACAACATCCGAGAGTTCGACGAGCGACTCGACCGGTTCGCCGAAGAGCTGAATCGGGACGCAGATCGCGTCACATTCCCGACGACGACGGCTGCCAGCAAACAACTGACACGGAACTACCGGTCGACTCAATCTATCCTACGGTTCTCGACACAGGCGCTGACGGCTCGTGCGACGAACAGTGAGTTACTCGATGTTGAGGCAATCTCCGAGGCGGTCACACGGTTGAAGGCGGACACAGACCATGACGAGAGCCGTATCGAGGCGCTCACGAGTGAGGATGAACACGAGGCGATTCTCGCGAAAATCGACGACATCGTCGACAATGATGACTACGCCGTTGAGGGTGATGACGGCGAGTACCGCGCGCCGAAATACGGCGATATCGCCGTTTTGACCCGGACTCGCGATTTCGGCCAGGACCTACTCGACACGGCGAACGCGTACGACCTCCCGATGGCGTATGAAGGTGGCATTGAGGTGTTCCGAACGGACGCCGCAAAGCTACTGTTAGCGTGGCTTCGGATCCTCGAACGTAACGCCGATCGCGGCTGGGCGCTCGTCTTAGAGGAGGCCGGGTACACAATCGACGAGGTGAAAGCGATCATCGACCGCGACGCATACCCTGACGCGATGGTTGCCTTCCGCGAAGAGCTCCGAGAGATGGAGACATTCGGCGGTGTCGCCCGTCGCGTGTTCGATCGATACGACCGGAGTGGCCCAACTGCGGATGTCGTCCTTGACACGGTCCAGTCCGTCTATGGGACGACAACATTCACCCGTGGAGAACTGATTCAGTTCATCGAAGCGGCGATCGAAGATGGTAGTACCCACGAGGTAGACGCTGGTGCGGGGACGAATGCGGTGACTGTTCAGACCATCCACGCAACGAAAGGGCTCGAATATCCGATTGTCATCCTCGCGAATATGAACACGAACAAGTTCCCATCAACCAGTGGCAGCGGGAGCGATATCGCGTACACAGACCCAATCGGACTCCGACAGAGAAAGGTGTACTCTGAGGAGGCTCACGATGTCCCACACGTCTACGACAACTGGCAGACAGACGTTCTCAATAAGTGTCTCTCCCAGAACTACGATGAGGAACGCCGACTGCTCTACGTGGCTATTACGCGTGCTGAGAGCCACGTCATTCTAACCGGCGGTGAGAATACAAATGTGTTCCTCGACGAACTCCCCGTTAATATCGAAACAGTCGATCCAGATCTGTCGTCCTTCAGCGCAGTAGACAACGAGTCTTCACCGTTTACCGTTGACATTCCGGATCCTGATGGGCCAGCAAGCTACTCCCCGCATACGTTCATCGACGATGCCGTGTTCGAAGGAGACACCGGTGGTCGAGGGATGGAATTCGGATCGGAGGTCCACGAGTTCGCAGAGCGGTATGTGCTCGGTGAGGCTGTTGACACCGGGGACAACCCTGATAAGGAGAATGTGAAGGAATTCTTAGACTCACTTGACGGCGAGAAGAAAGCTGAGATCGACGCGTTCCTTTCACTGACTGTTGATGACAAGGAGGTGACGATCGGTGGGATCATCGACTTACTCCATATCACGCCTGACCAGATCGATATCATCGACTACAAAACTGACCTCACAACCCACGCCAAAGACGAGTACGAGAAACAGCTCAGTATTTACTACCACGTCGTTGCCGACCAATATCCAGATCGGTCGGTCACTGCTTCGATTTTCTACACCAATGATGGTAATCGGCGCAGGATCACCCATCTCAGCAAATCAGAACTCAGAGAGATGGTCCGAACACATCGAACGTGACCCCGGCTCCTCTTTATCGATGACAACTCATACCTGACTTTCCAGTAGCTAATTACCGGCAACGCCACTTCGTAGAAGGCGCGTAGCTTTACACCTCACTAGCGACGACTGTGACCATGGAATCGCCACGGAAACTCACTACTCTTCTCATCATCGCCGGGATGGTTGTCCTCGCCGGATGTGCTGGTGGGATATCTGGTGACCTAGCCCCAGCTGATCCGGAAGCGGCCAACGGGTCGTCAACCGTCACCACAAACGGGAGTGTTGAGATCCACTATATCAACGTCGGCCAATCGGTCAGTACGCTCATTACGAGTCCAACCGGTGAGACGATGCTCGTCGATACGGGCCACTACAACGACGACGGCGAACACGTACTCGCATATCTCCAACGTCACGATATTTCACGGATCGACCACCTCGTAACATCGCACAGTGACGCGGATCACATCGGTGGAAACGCCGCGATCATCGAGTACTACGAAACAGAAGCCGACGGGATCGGCGCGGTGTACGACCCCGGTATCGCGTCAAGCACCCAAACTTACGCCGAGTATCTCGACGCGATCGAAGCACACGACGTGACACTGTACGAAACGCGCGAAGGCGACACGATCGACTTTGGTGATGTCGACGTCAATGTTCTCGGCCCACCGGACCCGTACCTCGAAAACGAAGATCGCAACGAGAACAGCATTGTCCTCAAACTCACCCACGGCGAAACGAGCGTCCTGCTCTCAGGCGATGCCGAAGACGATCAGGAAGCATACCTCGTCGACGAATACGGGTCAGAGCTGGAGTCGACAATTCTGAAAGCCGGCCACCACGGCTCTGCGAGCTCGTCAAGTGGAGCGTTTCTTGATGCGGTCGATCCGCAAGCAGTCGTTATTTCCAGCGCGTATGATTCCCAATACGGACATCCCCACGAGGAGGTCCTCCAGCGACTTGCTGAGCGTTCACTCCCAGCGTACTGGACCGCCACGCACGGCAACATCGTCTTGACTAGCGACGGACAGACCGTTACTGTCCAAACCCAGCGAGACGCCCCGACTGATCCGAGTACGCTCCGTGAGGGCGATCCGATCGACGTTGGAGTGCCTGACGCTGTTAGTGACCGTGCCCGCATTGAGAGCGATGGGACAACCAGTATCGACACTGGTAGCAACGACACTCCCGATGACACGGACAGCGAGACAGATGAGACGACAGCTGAAGCCGGCCTGACAGTCGCTGAAATCCACGCGGACGCGGCTGGTGATGACCGAGACAACCTCAATGACGAATACGTTGTCTTCGAGAACACCGGTAACGAGACGCTGGATCTGTCTGGCTGGACAATCGAAGACGAAGCAGGCCAGAGGTATACAGTTCCCGAGGGGTTCGAGCTTGCCCCCGGCCAAACCGTGACACTTCATACAGGGAGTGGAACGAGTACAACTACTGAGTTGTACTGGGATTCTGGGTCGCCGATTTGGAACAACGACGGGGACACCGTGATCGTCAGTAATGCTAACGGGGAGCGTGTCCTAGAGGAGACATATTCATGACTGATCTAGTTGATCTGGACAACGGCGAATACACAGCCGTGGTGGACTCAATCGAAGATGGGTTCGCTACCGTGTTTTTCGAACGAGACGGCGAGGAGGTGGGGAATGCTATCTTGGAAGCTGATCGGCTCCCTGAGGACGGGAACCACGCCGATGCGATTCTCACAGTCACCGTCGTCGACGGCGATCTGGATACAGCGCAGTATGAACCCGAGCGAACCACAAAGCGATCAGAGGCAGCACAGAACCGATTTGATCAGCTCTCGAAACGGCCGCCGTCGGAAGACGATTCGTAGATCACTCAGGTGATGTCCCGAGGTGGTTGCCCGGTTTCTCAGTCAATCGCTGGTCAACTTCCTCCGCCATGAACACGATCACAGTGACGACCATGCCGGTCGTAAATCCCGTCCCGTGAGCGATTACACTAACGAAGCGCCCCGTCTCATCTAGTTGAACTTGGAACAGCTGCGAAAGGAGTACGACCACTACTACACAGCCAACTACGATAGGCAGGAGTCCATCACGCTGTGACCAGGCCCATGCCCGCCACGTCGGGATTTTTGGCCTGTTTCTGACAATCCAGATTCCGATCGCGAAGGCTGCAATCGTACAAAGGACGACAGCTACAGACGGAGACAGCACAGCAGACGTTATTGCGAGCGCGGAGAGCGCTCCGAGGACAATTGTTCCCGTCGTCGCGACGCCGGCGGTATAGCCATACCTCGCGGTCACTGTACGTGCGAGTGAGACGTACAGCAATCCACCGAACGCACTCACGACCCCGGAAAATCCACGTGCCGTCGTCGCGTCCGCAACGAGATTCCACTGAAGCCTCAACAGCCAGTAATCCACGAGCTTTGTCATCGGCGGTGCGAGCACAAGACACCCGACTACAGCGAACCAGAACGGACGTCGACGCTCCCACGTTGTAGTAAGTGCGTACGCCGATCCCATCACGATCGCGTACCACGTTACGCTAGACGCTAGATGTGAAACGCTATCGTGGAGGATCGCCGCAGTCCAGGCCGAGACAATAGTGGGCTCGCCGTACGTGAACAGGAACTGCGAGCGGAGTGGTTCGGGGAGGAAGAAATGAACAACGATGAGAACACCAGCAACCCCAGAGAGTAGGGCAATCTCCACTGTTTGGGTTGAGGTTAGAGCTCTCTGTCGTCGAGACATTCACGCTGGGTTGTCTTGGAGTGATTAAAAAGGTCCAGATCGGTCGCGAGCGTACGATTTTCGGAGGGGGTCTCAGCAATGGGCCACTATCGACGGGAGCTGGTCGAGATGCTGGAGATTATTGTTGAGGCAGAATCTTGTCTACGGGAAGACAATTCCCCGTTCATCCGACTGTTCCAAATGCTGTGAAATACCCTCTCCTCACGGAGCGAACGGTACAAGCCATGAGCAAGTAGGCTGGGGTAGTTCACACCTGGAGTTCGAATCTTCGGAAGTTAGGTGGCGATCAGGCACAATCTTAACCAACAAAGTTGAGGTCAAAATCGTATGTTGGTTAATCGTACTGATGGTCTTCATCCACCGGAAACCTGGTGCGTGCGGCCCGCCAAACCGCCAAAGGCTTAGGTTCAAGCCGGGTGATATCGATTTGGAGGGAACACTGTCACACGCTCCTTCCACCCCTTCGCATGAACGCTGACGAATCGTCCCTCGGTCGGTGCCCGGAATGTGGTGAGGACATCTCGGAAGCGTGGATTCTTGTTGAGTACGAGAAAGAAGACGGCACCGAGGGGGTGTGGGCCGAATGTCCGGTATGCGAAGACGTTGTAGCGCCGGAGTAGTCCACAGACAGCAGAATAAAGTGCTCGTCGTCGCGTATCCGGTGTAAGGTCTACAAATGGAGATTTCAGAGCAACTACATTGTTTGTTCTCAGGCAGTGTCGAAGAGCGCAACGGGTCGTATGTCATTGAGGTACCAGAACAAGAGCTTCGACTGGGCGATCTTGAGGCGGACGAAACGTACCGTGTCGCTGTGTTGCCGTCACCCACCACCAGCGAGCCCACCACTACTGACGCCGATCCACAACCCGAGCAACCGTCACAGACGCCCCCTGTCGAGGAAGGAGAACAACGCACTGTCGAAATCGAAGACATTGGTGACCAGGGCGACGGCATCACCCGTGTTGAGCGCGGTTTCGTCGTTATTGTTCCCGACACCAAACAGAGTGAGCGTGTCACTATCGAGATCACTGATGTCCGCGAGAATGTCGCCTTCGCGGAAGTTGTCGATCGCGTCAGTTACTACGAGTAATCTGAAGCGTTCATTCCCCTCATTCGGTCTTTTTATCGGCAAATTCTCTGAGGAGATCCCCTTCGTCCTCATCGAAATCATCCGGTGTGTACGCCGTCGGGGGTGACTCGTCGTCACCGAGCTCAAGAATCGAATAGAGAGCTTCAACGAGATCATACGCGGCTCCAGGCGAAAGGCCTGTGAGGCTCGCGATCTGCCGGATTGTGACATTTCCCTCACTGTGTGCTTTCACGAGATCGTATGCGAGTACGAACGTGACGATGCCGTAGTCTTCGAGAACCCGCTCGATCGCTGGATACTCGTTCTTGTGTGCGGTCACTTCGATAAGTTCGGGTGTGATCGAGACTTCCGTCTCGCAGACCGTCAGTGTCAGTTCGAACTCTTCAGCGGTGTATGCGGTGGTCCCGCCATCGTCGTCAACCTTGCTGATCAGGCCCGCCTGTTCCAGTTTATGGAGATAGTCGTACACCGTCTTCTTTGAGACGGTCGTTGTTTCAACGAGTTCAGGGCCCGTGGCAGTCGCAGACCGTCGAATCGATGTATAGAGACTCGCGAGGGACGGGTTCTCGAGTAATTCTGCGAACGTGGAAATCCCGGTAATCATCCTCGGTGTGTCCCCCGCGTTTCGCACGTGTTCTGTACCGTTGTTCATCTTGTATAGAGTTACGAAACTAGAAGCCATGAACGTTTGCCACGGCAATGGGATCGACTTAACGACGAGGGTGGACTCGCCAGACGGGTCGTCTGAAACGACGCAGGGGAGCATGATCACGCTAGTGTATAGCGCCGGTGTCGCCGGAGCGCATAGCGGTAGGAGCTATACGAAACGCCGACCGTCAACAGTAGATACGTACCGAAGAGCACGCCGAATACAGGCGTCAACACGACGTTTCCGGTGATCGCGAACCACGTCACGAACAGCCCGAGAACCGTTCCGCCACCCACGACGAACAGGTACACCATCATGACGAGCGTCGACGGGACGACCGTTTCCGTCCCCCAGAACTCGCGCTCCTCGTAGATCGGATACGCCGAGCCGATGCCGACCGCGAACATCGCCGCAGCGAGACACATCACAACTCCGACGGCGGCGGTCGCTGCCGCCTGGAGCAACGTTATCCCGAAACGGAGCGAGACGAGCGAACTGAGAACGGCGACCGGCACCCCAATCGCAACGCCGGCGAGGAGCCGTCCACGGACGAGAGCCGCGGATGATGTCTCGGTGAGAAGGAGGAGCGGTAGTTGCGGCCGCTCGTCACCGAGCGGGTTCAACCCGAAGGTAGCGCCTGAGAGGTATGTCGCGAGAACGACGCCGCCCCCAGCGATGAGGGGTCCGAGGGCATCGCCCGAAAACTCGAGAAACATCGTCCCGAACGGTGCGATAAAAAAGACGGCAATCAGGAGATGACTCAACTCCGCCGGATCACGGCGACCGCGCACGAGGACCCCCCACGAGATACGACCGGGTTTGGTCCATGCGAACGGTCGCGGGGCGGAGAATCCGCCGCTCGATCGCCGCACCTGCGTCGACGCGTCATTGTCGACCGGATCGGTAAACCAGAGCGTGGAAACCTGCCTGGTCGAGACGGCGAGGCCTATCGGCGTGAGCGCGATTAACGCCACGAGCACCCCCACCGCTTCCACAGAGGTTGGTCTGGAGATCGGCGTTCCGACGAACGCGAGCGCAACGTATTCGACGAGGGGATCGAACGCCACCGTCGAGAACATCCGCCGTGCTGAGAGGTCGGATTCGACGATGAACTGCCCGGCGAACTGCGACGCGATGACGAGTCCGACCATCGCGAGAATACCGACCACTTTCAAGAGACGGCGAAGGCTGGGAAGCTGTCGCAGGAGTCGCAACACGGCAATCCCCCCGGCGTATCCCCAGACGGCGGCACAGCAGACGAGCGGCAACGCGACCGCCCCGCCCGAAGCGACGAGCAACGGTGAGCCCATTCCGAGCGCGAACGTGACGACCACTGCTCCGACCGGGATCCCGAACCACAGGGAGAGCCGTCCCATCTCCGCCGTGATGAGCCCGATAACGACCGCTCGCGGGTGAACCGCCAGCAGGACGAAATCCTCACCGTCGATGTGTCCGAGCCGTTCGAGCGTCCGGAACACCGATATCGACAGGAGACCGAGGGGAACGAGCGTCGCAGCGGGCGCGAAGAACGGGACCGCCGTGACGGAACGCGCGGTTTGCCCGAGCACATACGCCGTCGGCAGCGCGAACAGGAGCGTGCCGCCGAAGAACAGCGCCGTGATCAGGAGTCCGAGGACTCGACGGGGGTTTCCGAGGTACCCCCGGAGGCTTCGTACGAATTCCGCCCGCCCGATTCGGAGCCCGTGGCGAACGTCCTGTCGGAGGCTCATTTTCTCTGAGAGGCCGCGCCCGATTCGGGTTCGCTCGTGACGGCGAGGAACGCGTCTTCGAGGGATCCGCTCTCGCCAGTCTCCGCACGGGCCTGTACTTCGGCGGGCGTCCCCTCGGCGACGAGTCTCCCGTCAAACAACACCCCGACCTCGTCAGCGACGGCTTCGACGACCGGGAGAATGTGTGTTGAGAGGAACACCGTGGTCCCTGCGTCGGCAAATGCGGTGATCGATTCCCGGATAGTGCGCGCTGCTCGGGGATCAAGTCCCGATGTCGGTTCGTCTAAATACAGGACGTCCGGTTCGTGTAGGACGCTCTGTATGAACGCGGTCTTCTGTTTCATTCCCTTCGAATAGCCGTCGATCCGCCTGTCCGCGTCACCGGCTAACCCGAATTGGTCGAGGTACTCGCCGATGCGCTCGCGGGCAACGGACCGCGAAATGTCGCGAAGATCAGCGACGTATTCGAGCTGCTCGCGGGCGCTGAACTCGTCGTACAGCGGCGGCGTCTCAGGGAGATAGCCGACCCGACCGGCGATCGCACGTCGGTCGCTCGCGTCGATGCCACAGACGCGTACCGATCCGCTGTCCGGATCGCTGAGACCGGTAAGGAGCCGCATCGTCGTCGTCTTCCCCGCGCCGTTCGGGCCGAGAAAGCCGTAAACGGTTCCGTGCGGGATATCGAGCGTGAGACTGTCGAGAGCGACTTCCGAGCCGTAGCTCTTCCGGAGATCGGTCGCTAGAATGGCGGATTCGTTCTGGGTGGAGGGCATACGTAATGGATGTCAATTCTCGGACCGATCGTCTATGCGTTTCGGAATTATCTTTCCGCGCGAATGAACCTCTGTTCGGCTATCTCGTCGTCGACGTCGACGGCACGGTACATCCCGTCAAGACCGGTCGCGACGACGACCGATGGGGACTCCCGGGAGTCGAGACGACCAGCGAGCCGACCAAGAAGTGACGTGTGCTGGTGAACTGTGAACCAGCAGGCTACTCACCTGGTCAAGAATCCGGTCGGCCGGGGCCAGTTCACGGAGGCGCGTCGTGTTAGCTCGGTTCGCGCCGACGACCCAGAACGCGGGGCCGTCACCGCCGAGGATGTGATCGAGGAGCAGCGCCTGGACCGGCGTTACCCCGAGGTCGTCGTCAACGTCGACGAGTGTGACACCGGGGGCGAGTTCTGGAAGATCGGCGGTCGGTCGTCGAGAGGTTCGCATGGTCACGTAGATGGAAAGTCGTATAAAAGGGGTGAGCCATAGACTGACGGTGAAAGTGGAAGTGGTTCGGGTCGGTGACTCTGTTTAGTCGTCAGGAGGCACGTTCTACCTCAAGACGGCCCTGATTCTCTCGGTTTGGCCCCGTGTAGTACGTCCCTTCGAGTGTTTCAGATTCAGGGTCATACTCAATCGTGGTCGTCCCCGCGTGCTGGTCAACCTCGTCATGGAAGTCATCACCCCCATTGTCGTAGTTGTAGGTTAGCGTGGGTGGCTCGTGGTCGAATAGGATGGTCGCACCCGTGCTCTTTGAAGTCGAGTTCGGGCCGTCAAACTCAACGAGAATCCGGTCCCACGACTGCCTGATTCGCAGAGTCGCCTCCATCTTCACGAGATCGTATCCGAGGTCGTTGACGGCAACCACGTCTTCGTCGTCGTACTCGTCCGTGTCTGTGTAGAGATGGCCGGTCCACTCGCCGCTAAGATCTGGTGGTGAACCGATTGCCTTCGAAATAGGCCAAACGTTCCACAGTCCCCTCGAAACGACGAGATACACGGCTGTCGACGCTAGTACGAACGAAATCGTCACGTTGGCGAAGATACCGTATCCCGTGAGTGAAGCAACTGATGAACCGAGATTGTCGGCTATTAGGACACCCGCTGCACCGAACGCAAAGAGGGTGATACGGCGGCGTCGTGGTTGATCGGTCGAGAATCCGTGGGTCCCGCGCATTAGAGGTCGTCGAACATCGTCCGCATCTTCTCGATGTACTTCTCAGCGTCGTCAGTGTTCCACTGCGTGTTCTCGTCCCCGAACAGATCCTCCATCTCTGACACCTGATCGAAGCCAGTGAGGTCCGTACTGTCCTGTTCAAACCACGAGAGCACGTCATCGAACCGGTCGGTGAGATCGGACGTTTTCAGCACGTGGTCGGGTACATTGTAGATCAGGCACTCGATGTAGTAGGAGGGCGTGTCGAGGGTGAACCAATGGTTATCGTTGTAGTGGCCCCGCGCGTTTTTGAACATCCGCACAGTCTCGCGGAAGTTGTCGTGTTTCGCGTTCCCGTTCTCGTAGTGTACTTTCGGGAAGTTGACCCACCACTCGTCACTCATGAGGGGCTTGAACATCATTCCCTCTGTGTATTCGGGGTCTCCATCCTCGGGATAGGTGTGATAGATGCGGTACTCCTGAGCGGCGACCACGTCTACGTCGATGGGAAGCGGATTATGAGGACCCGAGATTTCGATCGCCTTCCCGGAGTTATCGATGGGGTCCTTCAGCAGGTTTTCGCGATAGAATTGTCGCAGGGCCTGTACAACACTATCACGAAAGCCATCGTCGTAGCCGTAATCTGCCGGGGAGTTATCATCGTGGTACCGCTCCTGCTCCTCATCAGTGAGATCGCTGAGGTCCCGCCTCCACGGAGATCTGAGTTGTACGATCAGATCGAGATCGCTCGACCCTCTCGTGTTGGTGTAGTTCTTGTACGACCCTTGGGTGTAGATTGTGAACGCGTTGATGTTGGTGTGTTGAACGAGAGCTGACCGATCACGATTCAGGTCTCGTTCGATCCTCTCTCGGGCAGTCTTCGAGTTCTGGTTTGCGGCTGTCTCTCGCTTGGCCCATGTATCGGGAATCTTGGACTTCCGAACTGCCATTATTCGCCCGCCTCCGCTGCGTTTCGGGATGTGGTGTGTTCAATGGACATCCGAATGAAACAACTGATTCCGGAGACATAAGCGTAGCCAGACCGGTGTGTAAGTAAAAATAAACCTTGGAATCCGCCAGAAGGCGGGCTGGTCCCACGGGAACAAAAGGGGGGTTGAGCGGCCGTTTGAAACGCGGCGGGCTGACGATCAGCAATTTCACGAGACAGAGAGAAAAACGTCCAATACAGCAGTTTTCTAACACCAACTATTGGGGGAAATTATGTCTGATAGAATCTCGCCACTGCCAGTCGGTAGTTCAGAGAAGAAAACCCGTAAAACAGGGACTACACAGCAGTGTCGCCACTCACGAGGGGGCAACCCCGGAACGAAAACGTCAGTCAGGGGGATCTAACCCGACGTAATCCTTCGCAATCGTCAGGAACAGATCTGCCGTCACGAGTGGTTCATATCGGAACTCGGACTCAGCCCGTAGCTCCAACTTCACCAGTAGATCGGTGAGTCGCCACACATTGTACAGCGTACACGCGTACAGGAAGTTGAAGAACCGGTACTCGTGGTCCATCGACGTGGTACGGACACGGAAGCTCTTGATCTGCTTGAATCCGTTCTCAATCCCCCACCGATGCTTGTACTTCCTGATCACCCGCGCCACCATGTGTACCTTCTCCATCTCGGACATCTCGTCACTGTCCTCACCAGCACCACCCGGGAGTTCGAGATCAGGGTGATTCGTCTCAAACAACATATACAGCTCCTTGTCTTCCTCACTTCCCGGCAGTTCTTGTTCGTCTTCCTCTTCACGAACCTCATCAATCACGTCACCGAACATCTGCCCCACATCTTCCGTATCCGCATCAGTCGCTTCTGCGAAATCACGAAGTAACTCCTGACGAAGCACATCTTCTTCATCTGACTCCGTATCCGCTTCATCGCTCCCGTCATCCTCTATGCCGTCATTCGTCCGCTCAGCATTCATTGCTGGCACATACACACGCTTCCGTTCAACCTCATAATCGTCTTCTTCGTCAGTTGTCTCGTCAGCTGTGAAGTCACCAAGAGTTGTTCCCACGTCAGCGTCATCGGTACTGGCCTCATCACTCTCGATATGGACGAGCTTCCCTTGACGGCGAAGACGCGTACACGTCGCCCGCTCACTCGTCCGCATAATGCCCGGATTCAAATACCACACACCGTGATCCTCACAAACCTCTTTCACCGGATCGTGGGCAAACTCCCGATCCATCATCAGCAACTCGACATCCACCATGTCTGTCGCAGTCTCCAAGAGCTGGTCAACGATAGCGACACGTGAGAGCCCGCGATGTACGGGAATCGCATCCAATACGAGTGGAATATCTAATCCGACAATTTGGATGCTCGCCCACTGAAAGTAGAACTCCGCAGATTCGTCTTCATCATCGTTCTTGTACCCGAGCAACCACGTGTTCGTCACGTTCCCGTCCTCGTCAGACTTGATTTTCCGCTTCGTTCGGTACGGATTCGACTTCGTGATGTCAATGCTCACGAGGACGCCGTCAACGAGTTCTGAGTCACGGCGAGCCCGCTCGATCAACTCTCGTGTCGTGTCACGATGCATTTTCCGAGCGGCATCCGGCCCGATTTTCTGTAAATGGTGGCGATGAGTACTACCCGTCTGAACCCGGTCACGCGTTGTCTCTGCCGCGAAATTCCACGTACCGTTCTCCGCGTACATCTCTTCACGTGAACCGATGAACGCGTGAGCTTCGAGGAACGCGTTGTCGTGAACCTCTGTGTTCTTGCCACGCGGGAGCTCATAGTTCTCCGTCACCATCGGCTTGGCTTGCTGCCAGATTTCCCGTGTTTTCGCAATCGTCCGGTCTCGAACTGTTGAATCATCCTGTTCGATGCCGTCAGGTGTGTCAACGCTCGGATCAGGATGGAAGACCTCGTCCGGCGCGGGCACGTCGTGTTCGCGTGCGACATCAACCAGCACTTGCCCGATAGTCCGCACAACCTGTTTGTGTTCGTCTGAGAGACGATCTTCATTCCATACTCGCCAGAGCGTGGTTTTCGATGCGAGCCCATCCTCGAACCCGAGTTCAGCAACCAGTTCTGGGTTATCGGCAAGATAGTCGTGAAGGGCAGTCTCGCCGCCCCATCCTTTGACGATACGGAGTAGATGTGCTTTCAGTAGCGGTGCTGGTGGCTGTTTGAAATGCCAGTCAGCCACGTCATACCCGAATTTCGACGGGGTGAGTTCGACGTAACATATCGCTTCTTCTACGTCGTTGTGTTCTGGGTGCGCGAACCATTCTTCGATGAACGCGGCGGCATCCCACGCGAGCGGCCATGGATCTCCGTTGACCGTGTCGTGGGCTTCCGAGTATGGCCACTCCCGGTGAGACTCGCGTAAGGAGTCAAGGACCGTTTGTTTCGTGTTGGGAATGGCCGTCATAGATTGGTAGGTAGTTTTACTTCGAATCGAAGTGTAAGGTTCGGGGTGTTGTTTCCGGAAACCTGTCTTATCCTACGCTACGGGTGGTTAAACGCGATGTGCGTACAGGATAATTCGATTTCCGAATAGTTCCAAATCAAACCGTATTTTGGAACGAAGCGGAATTCAGAGGAGAAGGCTCTGTTGAAACCCTATTCTTCAGACATATCATCGTCTAAAACAGCCGGTCGCTGAAGAGTGCTTATTTTGGTTACTTGCTTCGATTGGTGAATAAGATAACCCCACTTCCGAGAAGAAACACGCCCAGTAGAAAGTGGAACCAACCATTGGGGAAGACCTCTGATACGTCAAGAAATGCATCTAGAAAGAGCAATACAGTAACCGCAGCGAGAATAATCATCCCTAAGTAGTTCACAAAAGGGTGGTCCACATTCATGTGTTAGAATAGTAAGTTGTAGAGGATAACTCTGTCTGCTGTACTTACCGAACCTACCTACCACATTGAGGCGGATTCTCACCAGCGCATTTCGACTGAAACAGCCGAGAAGTAGGTGTGCTGTACTGAACGATTCGTGAGTCCCCTGTACTGGCCGGAACTGGGGCAGAACGTGTTCTCCGAAGAGGATTTCAACAGAGCCGGGTAGAAGAAAGTTTGACTACGAATGCCAACAGGGTATAGCGTGTGAGACATGGCAGACACGCTTAGGGAGTTCTTTGAGCTGCGTGGCGGGATCGGCCTTCTTGTCGTCTTGAAAGGTGGATCAAAACGATTCAAACATCTGAACGAGCGATTACAGATTAGTTCATCAACGTTGTCGAAGCGGATTGGGGAAGCGAAAGACCTCGGGCTGATTACCCCAGAAATCGATGACCGGGAAACATCGGTGAAAAATCAGTATCGGGTTACAGAGCGTGGGCAGTATGTAGTAGCGAAAATGGAGCGATTGGACATCATCCACGCGTATCGAACAATGCTTGATATGCAGGCACAAGTTGAGGGTGGGAAGCACGAGCTGGTGGAGTGGATTGAGGGTGAGAAGACGAAAGAGGAGTTAGCGAGACGCAGTGACAGCGATCCGTACGTTGATCCGTTCGGTGAAGATGTGACGGGCTTCTCTGGTGAAGACCCTGATCGTGACTACGATGATGAGTTCTTTACTAAGGAGTAACTCCCTCAGAACTTTATTCCGAGATTTACTTATTGAATTCTCTGATCACTACGACTGCTTGTTGACTACTAAAATTTCTGATAGCTCAACGGAATGTTCTGACGACTGTGCGAGAGACAACGCGCAAGTGTCGCACAATTACTGGTTTTTGCGTGGGCCGGGGCCATCAAGGAGTGATTTTGTTCCCTAATAGATAGGCTGGCATCATCACGAGCAGAGACATCACAACCCCGATGATAGATGTAAATCCGAGGAAGGATGCAGTCATTGGTAAATCAATTATACCGGAGAGAGACATGAGCGCTGCATAGACTGGGAGCCCGATGGTCATAGTCAAAACGATGGTTACCATCTTCCGCTTGTCTTGCTTAGTTAAATCCTGAGTGAGAGACGATGGAAGGGCCATATAACCCAGTATGTCCTTACGCTGTATAGTTCTTATTCGATTGTTGAACTCATACCGTGAGAGTTTGTGGATCTCCTTGACCCCATCCGATGGGTGCGCCCACTGTACTGACTACAGAGAGGTCAAAATATATCGCGTATTAAGGATTTCAACAGAACTATTCACGGTTTAATAATCGATAATTGATCCCAGGTTCCCACTAGAATACTGTCTCCGAGATAGGCAGCCATGGACGGATCCGAACCAATCTTGGCCTGAGACAATATCTCACCAGTATCAACTTCGTGCTCTGTCACCTGACCATCCGTCGCAAAGAAATACACAGAACCGTCACATACAATCGGCGGTACGACCGACCGTGGGAACGGTGCATCCCATTGAACCTCACCGGTCTGGGTTTCGATGGCACCTACGGAGCCGCTGTTTTCACTCGTGGTGAAGACCCGCTCTGCGTCCGCTGCCATCGGGGTCAAGATGCCGTTCTCGTCTGAGTCTATCGCAACGGTTTGCTGAACATCGGCTGTCTCAGACAGCACGGAGACGGTCCCGTTGCGGTGGCCAACGACGATTCGATCCCCGGACACGACCGGCGGGACTGCAGTTCGAGGGAGAGCGTCGCTACTGAAGCTCCGCTCGCCCGACTCGACATCAATTGCCACCAGTTTGCTGCCGGTGCTGTCGCTTACTGTCACGTACAGCTGCCCCGCGAGTACTGCGAGGCCGGTTGGGGTCTGTTGGTCGAACTCATGAACCCAGTTCAGTTCGTTAGTTTCGATATTCAAGCAGTGGACTGCAGGGCCAGTCGCGTCCTCAACGAAGATGTACTGGTCGGACAACAGCGGAGTCGCATTTGCTGGCGACACGTCGTACTCCCACCGGACGTGTCCTGTCTCGGCGTTGAGATTGTAGAGCCGTTCTAGCGTGGGGACATAGAGTGAGTCGTTTCCGGTAACAAGGCCTGTTGTGTTTTCTCCCGAAATTCCTTCCGGCCACGATGTCTCCTCTTCGAACATTTCTCGGGTCCACGATGTGCTCTCACTGAGCGCGTGAACACTCGAACTCGTCGAAATGTAGAGCCGCTCGCTCTTTTCGACAATCCCAGTTACGTCGTGAGGATTCCCGTCAAACTGAGTAACGAGTTCGTTTAGATCGAACGTCTGCGATCGGCCGGATCCTCTGTTTGTGTTCGCGTTATTCGAGCCTGTTCGGTACCAGTCATCGCTCTCGACCGGTCTGACGGGCTCCGTAAGGTCCGGCACCTCGTTTAGGGCAGATAGACATCCGGAAAGAACACTAACAGCGCCGACTGACGCCAGATAATCCCGCCTACTGACCATATATGAGAGTTTATACCCGTGGATAAATACTTTCTTGGCTCTGTTGAAATCCTATTCTTTAGGTATTTTCTCGTCCGAAACAGCTGGTCGCTGAAGAGTGCTTACTGAGCGATCCGCGAGTCCGCTGTACGGACCGATCAAGAGAGTGGCTGAACATCCTTCGAGTTAACAACCATTATGGACTAATGAAATGAGCGGAAGCTAGTGAACTCGTCGGCGGGATATTCATATAGCGACATACAATATACTAATGTATCTATGCCGCTAAGAATGGCTCTCGCACCCGATACCACCGGATAAGCTCTCACAAAACCACATAACGCCCGAAATTACTTACTTTGTCTTAGCTGAGTAAGACAGAGTAAGTTCTTAGTGACCCCCACCCGTTACCCCAACCAAGGCAGATTCAGAATTATGGCCGACTCTTTCTCACACAGTTGCTCCAGCCGGATCGCGGAGTCTACAGCGGTGGTCCGACGGCACAACCCCCACACTCCGGAGGCCCAATGACGGGCCGCCGCTCCGTCGAGACACCGATCGACGACACGTTCACGAAGTACCTCACTGACAAAGGGAAAGGTGATGCCGGCGAGGAGGGCGCGTACCGAACGGACGCTGAGCGCGAGCTACAGCGATTTCGACGCTGGTGTCTCGGGAAGACATCCGACCCAGCGAACGCCTCGCCGCCGGAGTCGTGGGATGGCGTCGTCGACGTCGACACGGTCCGATTCGAGGACCTCGAAACAACGGTCTTCTCGGACTACGCAAGATATCTCTCGACCGCCGGGTACGCCGCCGGGACCGTCCTCACCTACTACGCGCACGTCGCGTCGTGGTGCGGCTGGGCGCACGCCCAGGGCTATCTCCCACGGCACTACGCCCGCGAATCGGATGCCGAAGACCCGCTCCCCGAGAACGACGGCCGACGCCCAGGCGACCAGCAGGCGTGGGAGCCGATCCACCGCGATCTGATCACGCAGTTCGTCGACCGGCGAGTCTCTGAAGCGTTCGACGAGCTCGGTGCGATCGAAGTTCCCCACACTGATCGCGGTGACCCTGAGAGTAAGCTGTGGCAGGTCAAACAGCAGGCACGGTTCGAGGCGTACCAACGGTGCCGTGAGCAGGCGCTCGTATACGTCGTCGCCTACACCGGTCTGCGTGGCTCGGAGTTCCTTTCCGCGCCGAAGGAGGACCGCGAGGGTCGCAACGGAATTCTCTGGCGTGACCTGTCGTTCGCGGACAGCAGCGTCACCGTGTTCCGGAAGAGTCGCGAGTGGAAGGAGGCGTCACTCCCCGAGCCCGTCATCGGTCCCCTACGCCGGTACGCCGAGGTGCTGGACGTGCCGGACTCGTGGCCGGTGTTTACGACGCTCCACCGGCCGTCGCTCGCCTCACACGTCACCAAGGGGCTCGCCAACGCCGGTCTCGACGATGATGAGATCGAACGCGTCCGGGCAGGTACTCCCGACCTGATCGTCGCCGCCGAGCACCACCTCGACGCGCCGAAGCCGCTCACCACGGACGGCGCACGTTCGATCATGGAGCGGCTCTGGAACAACGATGCGATCACGAAGCGTCGCGACGAACTGGATCTCTCACTCGATGGCGATTACCTCGAACTACACGGCGGCCGGCGGGGCGTTGGTGAGGTCCTCGTTCGACAGTTCGGCTACGCCGCAGCTGCTCGGTATCTCGACAACAGCGAGGAACAAGTCCGAGAGGCCTACCAGCACATCGAGGCGGCTGAGCGCGCCGACATGGCGACAGAGGCGTTCTCACAGACAGACCAGCGAGTCAGTGACCAGTAGAGCTCTGTCGAGGTCAACGACGAATGTTGTCCGTATCCTCTGCGGCCAGTGCGTCAGAAAGCGATCATCCAGAGAACTGGTACCGGTTTTGGACGGACATGACGAAGTCGAAGGCCTTGACGAGGTGAACTGCGTCCTCGTAGCCATGCTGTGAGAGGGCGCGCTCAATCCCGCGGAACGCGGGCAAGTCAGGGAGTTAGTGCCTGACAGCGGGATGCGTATCGTCGTCTCGGTCGGTATCGATCGGGTCGTAGTCGTAGTCCATCCCCACGGGAGTGAAGCCAGGGACGTAGCTGAACCGTTTGCCAGGCTCTCCGTAGAACATCGCGGGGAGAGTGCCCCGATCATCACGAGCGTTATACTGTGGAGGCCATTCGTTGAGTTCAGCCGTCGGCTTGTACACTTGAGGCGCAGGAAGCGCACCCCGTTCAAGATCCCGCAGATCGAGAATTCGAACTTCGAACTGACGGGCGAGCTCCTCAGTCCGAGGTGTAATCTCTGTTGTGTGGCAGAGGACCGGCATTGCCCGGCAGGCAAACGCTATCGTACACAGCCGGAAGATCGTCGATGGCGTGATCGTGTCGCTTGTCCAGTCTTTACACTGAGCAACAATCCAATCAGTCGGCTTCTGTTGTTTTGGCTTCCGGTTGGCGACGACGTCGACCTCAAGACCGAACAAGTGCTGGCGCGTCTCTGCTCGATACCCCCACCGCATCAACGCGCTCTGGAGCTGATACTCAAGCCATCGCCCATCGCCAACCCCACGCCCAGCCACGTCTGCATAGACAGATCGGTGACTGGGGAGTTTCTCAGGTGGCGTGGAGTTGTCCGTCGACCCCTCAGAAAGTGTTTCCTGAAGAATGACGATGTGGTCTCGAATCGTTTCGAGTGTTTGCTCGATCGAATACTCTTGTGAGGAGTGGTCGTACCCCTGAATGGAGAGATCCTCAAGCAGCCGATCGAGACGTAGTTCGATGTGATACAGTGCCTGAGCAGGGTTGTCCCACGTCACCACCTCATGATCGCCTTGGGATGGGGGATGCTCTGTATCCGCAAGCTGTCGACGGATCGCTTTGAGCGCGTAAAGCGCGAGGAACAACCGCCGCCGTGTGGTGACAGCTTGGACGGTCGTAAGTGTCTCCTCTTCTGAGAAAGCGTCCCGGAGCGTCTCGATCGCGTCGATGAGCTGGGTGAGTCCACGATCGAAGCCCGGTGGAAGCGAGAGTGGTTCGTCCGTCATTTGGAGAGTGGACTAGGGGTGAAGTGCTGGCGAGTCAGCGCTGTCTCTGAGAGCGGTAGGAGCGTTGGTTGTCCGTGAGTTCGAAGGTGGTGGTAGAACTCGTCTGTCGTCGCAGGATACCACTGTGGGCTATCACGCTCGCGGTAGCGGAGCTCGCCGTCGACGGCGACGACCACCCCCTGTTCGGTTGTGGCCGTCTTCGCGAATACGAGCGCTGGCGGATCCGGACGCGCCCAGCTGTCACGGATCCACTCGAGCATCGTTTCGAGCGGTGTCGGGTCGACCGGGTCAGGGTACCGTGCGGCTGCTGGCGCGCGGATCGCGACATCCTCAACGAGATCGCTACCACAGGAGCGCCACTCCGCGCCAGTCCACTCGAGCTCACGGCGTGTCCAGGACTCACCAGTGCTGTCGGGTTCGAATCGGAGGCGGCGCGGTGGCGCACCCGGTGGGCTCCACTGAAGCAGACACGCTCCGTCGTCGGCGAGTGTAACGTCATCGCGACGGCGGCGAGACGCGAACAGTGCGGCGTCGATCTGTGCCCGTGCCCGCCGTAGGGTGGCGAGTGGATCGCCGCCTGGCATCGAAACGACGTCGTCACCGTCGTTGACTGCCTCGAACAGTCGGTGGAAGTTGGAGTCGATTTCTCTGAGCGTCTCTAATTCACGCTGGGAGTCAACCATTAGTTGTCCTCCGAGTCCGGCTTGTAACACGCGGTCTGAAGCCGGCGGATGTATTCGGCAAGCGGTTCGGTGGCGTCCGTCGGGGCGACATCCTTTGAGCGATCATCAAACGCGACTGCGCCGCATTCATCGAGCGTCTCGAGATGCGATTGAGTCAGTGAGATGTAGACCGAAGTGCGTTCGTTGCTTCCGATTTTACTGGGGTCGATCGCATTCTCAATGGCGGCGATTTCAACGGCCAGATCACCAGCAGAAATCTCACTTTGCGACTGTGAGAGTGAGAGCAAGACGCGGCGACGTCGGCTATTCGCGATTGCGTTGAACGCACTCTCTGGATCCATCGGGATTGCGAACGAGGTCGGATTGTCGGTAGCCTCGGTCATTCAGATCGCCCCACAGATGAATTTCGACCGGTATTTCGGTAGTCGGGGCTCACGGAACTATTACGCGAGTACTGTACGATGCTGGGAGTCAGTAGGCCAGTGTAGAATGGGACTCTGTGAGGTACAGAGTTATCACTCGTGGCCCTGATTAGGTTTCTTGCTGTCATTGGGTGGCAGCACGACTCCTCCGGCGTCCTTGCGCCGGAGGGCTCCATCAGGAATCGTGCGTGTAATATCGAGAATCAGTTGTGACTTTTATATGAGCGTCACAAACCTGAATACGCGAATTTTGATGTTTTAACGCTTCTAACATCATTATCCTGATGATGTCTTAATATCTTCTTAAGTCACGCACTACCTACAGCCGGTAGATAAAAACGAATTACCTAGGCAGTGGCATGGTATAGGCGTTAACCGTAGAAAGTAGGGCAAATATCCAAGTAATGTTCAACACGAGGATCAGACCAATGGGTGTAGTTATCCATCGTATCCTCTTGATCTCCACGTAAGAGTTTGGTAGTCGTAGCGTGCTGACCACGTAAGGTCGCTTCAAGCCGCTCGTCAATCACTGAAGTCGCCCAGTGGCGGAAGTAGTGGACATTAATATTATCGTCATCATTCGTGCCATACCAGTATCCCAAATCTTCGGAATGGGCGCGGATCTTTTTCAATACTGTCGTTGCAGATATCCTTTCACCCCAATTATCATTCAGACTAACAAAGAATGGAGCATCACCGGACATCGGACCAGGATGGACAACAAGCCAACGGAGGAAAAGATTCCGCAACTCGTTGTCGATTGGAATCGTCCGGTGGACATTGGTCTTGTTGGAAGCAGCCGGCGTACGGTTTCGTTCGTTCCAATAATCTCCCTTTCGAGGTTTAGGAGAAATATGTAGGAAAGGACGGTTTTTCCGACGGAGAGTCTTGTGTATTCCCCAGTTACAACTTGGGTGATCTAAATATACATCTTGTAGATCAAGATTATGGACCACCCCCCTTCTGGCAGTAGATTTAGCTAAGAAGGCAGTAATCGCTTCCCAAAGTGGATGACGCCACGATCGAATATATTCACTCATCTCACTAACACTGATTAGTGCCGGGTTACGAGATCTCATATCACCTATAATTTTATTTCCACCTTCTTCGATAGCTAATTGTATTGGATTTCCAGTCTTAATGAACCATGAATGGCTACGGCTCAAACAAAAATCATAGAATTGACAAACCGTGCCAACATGCTGAGCTTCCGTTCCACCAGAAAGGTTCGGGTTGGCAGCAAGGGCTTGGAAATATTGGTGAGCCCCATCAATAGACAGGTCCTGCGGATAGATTCCACCTGTAGTCCAATCCAGATCTTGTTCATGCTGAAGATCATCTCCCCATTTTTCTCGTTTCGTTGAAATTGTTTTCTCGTCGTCTTTTTTGTATATAACCCATGGAATTTGATCTTTCAGCCAGTTTTTAAAAAATTTAGTATAGTATCGGATATTATCTTGTGTAGCGTTTGCATGGTGACCGTGGCGTTTTTCAATGAACCAATCTATTGGTGGCTGTTCAGGGTTGTTCCCGCGACCAGTTTCGCCGAAGTCAGAGTCACTCATTGATCCGAAATTCGAAGCCAGTTTTTTCGATCGGATTATCATTATCAGCAGCGAGTTCCAAGAGACGGTCCGATATACGGTTCTTAAGTCCGTTCTCGAGAATTTCGTCCTGCTCAGCAAATTCGCTAGTTAGTGCATCAAATAAGAGCTCATCAAGATCTACCACGTCTGATTGTTTGCTATCTTTGCTGTTGAGTTTGTGTGGATCAAGATTAACGAGTTTTGATTCACCAGCTGAAATCATCGCACGAAAGTACTCGGAGCCGCTTGAGTACCCTTCAGCATTCATCCCCCGTTGCTTCATCTGTTTTGGTATCAAAATGTACGTGCTAACCTTGTTTTTATCCGACATTTAGATCACAAGCCTGTTTTGAAACCAGACTTGGATTAAACGTATACCCCGAGGCACATAGTTGTGGCTCTCATAAACGAACTGAATAGGTCAAAGTATGATGAGAAGAGCATAATCTCATACTGTATATGTTCAATTGATGTTCTAAACCTACGTAATCGCAAGACGTAAACGGTACTATTGGCATAACAGATTTGTTCAGTTGTCTTCGAGGACGTGAGAATGTGATGAAGATGGGTGATTGAATCGGGGATAAATCGCACAAGTAGAATTGTATTCGACTGAGTCGTAATGATATACTATATTACAAATTTATATGCCAATAGAGTGAAAGCTATCAGCTGGCCGATAGATATATATCAGATTGCTCGGTGGTTGCTTGTATGACAGAGGAAACGCTCTATATGAATGAGCGCGGAACAGCTACAATCCACACTGAGGTTCGAGAGGTTCTCGGCCTAAAGGATAAAAATGGAATCGTCAATCTGAGGGAGATCCAAGTCGTGAAAGTCGAAAGCGAGGACATCAACATTGACGATTTGCCACAGACGACTTGTCACACCATATCGCGTATCGATAAGAATGGAAGAATCAGAATCGACGAAGTAGTGCGAGAAGTTCTGGGAATCAGCGACGAGAAAGCGCTGCTCAGAATCGGCGAGGTTGAAGTTGAGCTGGTGTATGATGATTCAGAGACCGGAATACGAAGCAGCATATTTGGACTCGATCTCGGCGTCATTTACGCGAGTATGATGACGTCGTGGACTAAAACGAAAGATGGTCTACTCCGAGCGAACCAAGATATCGAGTATCCACCAAGTCTGCCCACTACGATCAAGATCGTTGGGAGTGGGCTACTGATAGCGGTAGTAGCTGTTATGCTGTTAAGTCAGAATGGTGCTCTCGAGGCACTCGATAATGGAAATAGAATTGAATGGATCGGGCTAATAAATGCTCTTGCGCTTGGAGCATTCATATTTATCCACTCGCTACCCAACGAAGAGGAGACGGTTCAGAGCTTACTCAAAAACCCTCCCCAGTAGAACATTTCTCGCTTTTAAACTCAAGAGGATCGAGCACACATCATAGCCCAATCCCAGCAGTTTCGGAGATAATACGAAACTGAGCGATTTATCAGGGATAGCTATTCGTCATGGACCCGTTGGTCGTTCTGTGAGAACGCCTCGATCGCCATGTCAGCTCGCTCGGCCGCCTCGATGTGCTGGTAGGCCTCCCGGACCCGTTCCTCGCTGTTGTCGAGGTCTCGTGCGCCGTCGGGAGTGAGCAGTTCGGCAGTTCGAGGTTGTGATCGGCGGCGACAATCCCCTACAACAATAGAACCTACTGCGCACATACTACTTGAAAGAAACTAGAAATGAAGTTAGAACTCAACTGATCGGAAGACGCTATCCGTCGAGACCGAGCTCTGCCTCGATAGTCGTCTCGTTGATAGCCGCCCGAACCAACGCCGGATAGAACCTCTCATTCTTCGGAAGCTGCTCGCCATGCTCGCGCTGCCATTCAACGTTGACCTCTGAGTACCGGATGTCGAGATCGTCGACGACATCGTCAGGGAGATAGATCGTCCGCCCGTTCCAATCTTCGCGCAGCACGAAACCCTCATCGCCAGGTCCGAGCGTGTCAGTCGTTTCTGGCGTTTCGATCGTTTCAGCCGTTTCAGTCGTTGTCGTCGCCTCAGTCGTTTCAGTCATTTCAGACGATGGCGTGGAGGTCTCCTCAGTCGTATCGATCGTTTCAGTCGTTTCAATCGTTTCTGTTGTGTCAGTCGTTCCGTCCGTTTCAGTCGTGTCGGTTGTGTCAGTCGCCTCAGTCGTCGCACCGAAACGGTCAGCGATACCACCCATCTTCTCGCCGGTCTTGCCCAGCTCCTCGCTGGCGTCGTCGTTGTCGTCACTCATTTGCTTCCCTCACAAGTTCTGCCTCAACGAGTGCCGCGACGTCGGCGAGTACTTCGGCCATGTCGCTGTCGAGTTCATCAGCCGCAAAGATGGAGCGCTCCTGGGCGGCGATCGCACGCTGAAGATCGACTCGCTTGTAAACGTCGAACACCGGAATCTCAAGTCCGTCTTCAAACTCAGAATGCAACTGCTCGAGCATGGCGTCGGCCTGTTTGTTGTGCTCAACTCGGTTCGCGATGATTCCGAGAATTCGTACCGTACCGAAGTACTCCCGAACGCTGTCGATCTGCTTCTGGAGTCGATCAAGACCCTGGACAGAGAGTGCCTCTGCGTAGGCAGGAATCAACACTCCATCGCTGGCAACCAACGCGTTGTCCGTGAGCACGTTGATGCTCGGCATGTTGTCTACGAGAACGACATCATACCCTGTTGCAACCTCGTCGAGAACCATCTTCAGCCGTTCTCGAGCGCGGGGTTCGCCATTGAGTTCGCCGCCAGTGCGGTCGACCATCCGCTCGTTCGCGGGAAGTAGATCAAACTCCTCACCAGTGATGATGATGTCGTCGACGCCGTCTGCGCGGCTAGGATCGAGTAGCAGCTCGTGGAGCGACACCTCCCGGTCAAGGTCGCTGTACGCCTCGTCGTAGCCGAGGATCGACGTGAGTGCTCCCTCAGGGGCAAGGTCAACCACGAGGACATCAAGCCCGCGGTCGGCGAGTGCACCGGCGACGTGGATTGTGAGCGTCGTTTTTCCAACCCCCCCTTTCTGGTTGAGCATTGCCACGATCGCCGGGGGCGTTTCGATCGTTTCAGCCGTTTCAGCCGTTTCAGTCATGTAGTGAAACGAGAGAAACGCGATCGTTATAATACTATGTCAGACAGGGGGTTGCCTGAGTAGAGTAGGCTCCACAAACACTCTTTACTGTTTCACTGTAAACTGTAATTAGAAACAATTGTGTCGCGTATCTCAAACCGCGCCAACGGCGACATCGTCCAGGACTTCCTCTCGATCGCAGATCTCCTCGAGGAGACACAGCTCGCCCAGCTGTACGCATATCTCGCTCGGGGAGGCGAGGCCACAGTTCAGGACGTGATAGACGACCTCGAACTCGCCCAAGGGACGGCCTACAGCTACATGAACCGGCTCGTCGACGCCGGTGTCGTCGAGGTCACCGATGACGGGCAGCCCCGGCAATACGCCGCCCGCGAGATCAATCTGACCGTGACAACGGCGGCCGGCGACGGTGAGTATACGATCACGCCAGCCCTGATCGACGCGGTCGGACGCTGCGGGACGAACGCCGACATCGATACCTACATCGACCGTCACGGCGTCGCCGGCCTCGCGACGGCGCTCACCTATGCGGTCGCCCGCGAACGCGGTGAGCTGACGCATCGGCTGATGGCCGATGATCTCGATATCTCCCCGCTAGCCGCGGAGATGATCCTCCAGGCGCTCCGGCCTGTCGTCCACGAGCACTACGACATCGAGGCGGCGGAAGCGTCGCTCGAGGAGCTGGACATCGACGACGTCTCCGCTGACGACGCGTGAGCCAGCTCTACATCGTTGATACCGGCCTGTTCGTCGCAATGGGGCAGTCGTCGAACAGTCGCTACCAGGCAGTGCGGCGATTTACCCGCCGAAACGATGTTACCTTCGTTCTGCCCGAACGGGTGAAAGAGGAACTGGCGTCGGCGACCAGTGAAACCGCAGAGTGTCTCACCTACCACGATCTCCGGCGGACCTGAGTCGGGCAACTGGCGAATGCCGAGGTCGACGAGACGGTGGCGCTACGCTGGGCCGGGTGAAACGATCTCGAAACCCCCCCTGAACCACTACCGAGGTGAGGCGACAGAGAAAGCGTAGACGAGTGAGCGTGGGAAGGTAGAGTGGCTGTAGACGCTACTTTTCCTCATCTTCCGCATCGCCCTTTCCCCCATCTGCGGTCATATTTTCAGCCTTGTCTTTCGAGTCCATCCAGTCTTTGATGGTCTGCTGAACTCCATCTTCGGTGTCGAGGATGTCCACGACTCTAGTCTCTCTCAACTTAGATTCAACACCCATCAGATTCGACAGGCGTGATTTTGAGAAGGTATAGCTCCCGCCACCGTTCTCAGCACAGGCACCAATCTTTGAGAGAAAGCGAAGTGAATCTCTCACCTTCTTCAGGGGAATCTGACGGTGTCGATATCTCTCGATAATGTCGCCAGGTGAGAGAGTGATCCGAGAGTCTCGACTCAGGTTCGGTAGTACGGCATCGTGAGCGATTGAATACGCGAGAATTTCACGATTGACATTTTCCGTTAGATAGAACTTTGTTTCGGGGAGGGCAGGAAGTTCAATACCTTCCGAGAAGACCTTACTTATGTCTAAACTGTCGAAAGAGTCTCTCACAGTCGTCATCTCTCCCCCCTTCTTTTGGGAGATCACAGTTCCATATTCAGCGACGTTTTCCAACTGTTCCTTACAACCCACAGACTCCATACACTCCTCCATCACGTCTTCGTAGTAGACGACGATTGGCTCGATATTCGTCAGGCTATTCGGATCCAGACCCATATTCCCGACCTCCGCGTCTGAGAGAAATTCGCTTGCTGACTCGATGCTAAGTGATGAACACTTCTCCATCTGCGCGGTAGCACGTGAGTTGACGTTACGCCCAGACTTGATTTCGACGAGTAGTAGATTCGTGCCGTCGTAAAACACCATATCCGGCTCGCATTCCACACCTTGTCTATTATCCTCTATTTCGAGGAAATATCCAACCTGTCGATAGTCTAGATCTCGCAGTCCTCGCGATGAGTTCGTCCCGTTAAATGCACTGAAGAAAACATTGTACGAGTCGACCTCCCGCTGTTGTTTCTTCCACTGTTCAGTCATCTTAGGCAGTCAGAGCCGCAGTATGCTTGTTGAGCGAGTAGGTGGTGTCGAACTCCTCGAAGACCAGTTCGCAGAAGTCTCGGAATGCAGAGGCTTGAGCCCCTTCTTTTGCGTGGAGACGAATCTCGCCCTCTTCGACCGTCACCTCAAATGGGCTATCCGTATCCTTATCGAAGACGTAGAACTTCCCGTGTTCCCAGACCGAGTATTCGTACCGACGCTTCCGGTCAAGGATCTCCTCTTCCAGCGTGTCGGTCACGATTTCTCGATCTGACCCGTCTTCGGAGTCTACTAGAGCAAGAGTCGTGAAGCCCTCAAACTTGAAACCGCTCTTGACCCTCGTTCGCTTCGGCTCATTCTCGATACTGTAGTTCCGGCGGTCGTGCTCTTGGATGTCCTCGGACAGCTCCTCTAGAGTCTGCCTGCCTCGTTCCTCAGATCCGGGCCGCACATAGTCGAACGAGAAATGACCCTCTTGGGCTACGGAGCTACCAACTGCAGCCGAGGGACTATTTCGCTGGTCGAACTCCAGTCGCGTCGGCTTCGCGTCGAAGTGCTGATCTACCTTCTGTAAGTCCTTTTCATCCCCGCCGTGGAACCGCATGCTGAGGTGCTTCTCGCTACCGAAGTTGTAGTTCTTCGCGGTGAAACCGGAGATTGACGTTCCGTATAGGTCGTCAACGACTTCCTCAAGGTCACTGGGGGTGAGAAACACCCGCTCCAGATGTGGTAGGTACTGGATCAGCTTCTCGACGGTTTTCTTCGTCCACTTGCGCCGCTCGGCAGTGAGGATCCGAAGGTAATCGTCGTCCGCGATGAAGACGAATTGGTCCGTTCGCCCCTTCTTTGGGGTATCAATCTCGACGTAGGACGCCTGCCCTTCCTCCAGTACCTCCTCATGGATGTTGTGGCCTCCGAAGAAGCGTTGGACGTACTGGTGGAGATCCTTCTCCTCAACTCGGTCTTGGATGGCGTCAGTCAGACCGCCGATCTCCAAACCTTTGTTGTTCGCGAGGAAGACCTTCACCTCGGTCTTCCGTGTACCACCCTCTTGCTCCTCCTCCTGTTTCTCCTCGGAGCGGGTGATGTGGTCTATGAAGACAGAGACGGCATCCCTGTCCCCTCTTGTGAAGTCGTTGGGATCGAATTGCATTGATTCGTTCCTGAGTTCCGGCTGCGCGTGTTATTCGATCAGTCGATGATTGTTCGACTGACCCTCTCTATGTGTCCCATTAGTTCTACTACCTTAGATATGCCGGCCTTATGGTGGAAGTGAATTGGTCAGATAGACCTCGTTGGGAAATAGATGTGAGGGACAGTCAATTCAGATGACGCCGCCGATAATGAGGAGGCCGATGAGGGCCAGCAGAGTCGCGACCAGGCTACCCCCGGCCAGCCACTGGTTCTCCATCGCTTTCTCGTGGAGCGGCATGTCGGCGTACTCCTCGCGGAACGTCTCGAGGTTCTGATCGTCGTAGAAGTACTTCATCTTCAGCGCGAACCGCTCGGTGACTGCACACCCCGTACATACCGGTTCGCCTTCCAGCCGCTCCGTTTTGATGTGGCTGGAGCAGGCGATTGCCCCGCAGTTCGGACAGTAGGTGTACGTCTCGTCATCGCCGCTCGTGTCACAGTGGACGCACCGATGGATGCCATCCTCAACAGTCACTCGTGACGGACCTGCCGCGTAGTACTCATAGGGGTAGGTGTACGCTTGGATGTCGGTGGTCTGCCGAACTTCGGGGAGGTACACTGGTTCGATCGACTGGACGGAGATATCCGAGAGATTCGGTTCACATGTTTTGTTGTAGGTGACGTTGTTGTCCCCAGTGTAGGTCACCGTGGTCGTATGGTGCTGCTGGAGCCGGTCGACGGCCCACTCCTTGTACTCCGTTTGGGTCTGCCCGAACCGGTTCTCCTCAACGTCGTCGAACACCTCTCTGAACTGTTCCGAGTCAAGGTCGACCGTCGCGTGGAGGTTATCGGTGACCAGCGTCACGACGTCTTCGTCGACGACCTGCGGCTGCCCGCGTTCGGCATGGGCGACGAATCGCGTCCGATCGTTGATCCGGTGGATGACGCCCACCGACGTCTCGAAGACGGCGTTCGTGTCCGCGGTGACCGCAACCACCGGGCGGAACGCCACTGCCGAATGCGGTTCGGGAAGGTCGGTAGCCTCAATGTTGTTGATGTCGCGGAACGCTTCCTGGACGGGTGCGTCGACATCGGCGGCCGGATCGTATGGGCGGAGTGTTTCGTCACAGAGGATTTCGATGCGACCGTTGTAGAGGTCAAGGCCAATCTCGTCGGCAATCTCCCGGAGATCCTCGCCGTCGAGCAGCTCGATTGGATGCGGGTCGTCGCTTTGTTGGAGACGGTCGGCGTACTCCTGGGCGGGACTCGTGAACCGACCCGTCGTAACGACCATGCCCCGCTTCGGGCCATCGAAGTCGAACGTCGCGATCGCCGAGTGGAGCTTCTGGACGACCGGCCGCCCGACCGTCCCCGTGTGTTTACACTCAACGACGATCGCGCGTCGTGTGCCGTCAACGACCTCCTCCATCATGATGTCCCGTCCCTCGTCGGCTGTCTTCTCAGCCTGGCGGACGTTCTCGTAGCCAAGATTGCGGAAGACGTCCTCTATGACGTCCTCGAACTCGAATCCCGTGAGTTCGTCTAGAACAGCCATTCGAGAGATACGGGTACTATTTTTCGATGCTCCAATTCGTTTGTGTCGACTGCTGTGATGGACTCAGTCACGACTCGGTATTCTGACGAGGTACTGCCGCGTCATGGTCGCTCTCGAATCCGATGTCATCCGAGATGTCCGGAAAAATCACGTCGAAGTAGGGATCGTATTCCTGCCCAACCCCGAGCACGGGCTTCAGCGCGAGGACAATACTGGTCGCTTCCCCAGTTGGGATACCAAGTGGATCAGCGGCCATTCGCTGCGTGATCTGACCAGCATAATGGAGTCCAGCCTGTCGGACAGCAGCAGCGAGTTTGCCAACACCGTGTCGCTCAACGAAGTATGAGACATCTTCGTCGACTTCTTGGAGTGCAACAGCATGGAGGATCGTCGGCGTCACAACAATATCGTTAGTGGTGATGCGAACCGGATCTGCGGTCACTTCCATCGGTCGATCTCCCGCCAGAGAGACAATTCCGAGGGCCTCAAGCGTTTCTACGTGATCGTAGACCGTGGTCTTTGGGATATCCAGTGCCGCCTTGATCGCTGGGCGGGTGACCGGCCCGTAATAGCAGGTGTACACATAGATACGCGCCAGTTCTGGATGATCCAATAACCGCCCGACGGTTGCGAGCTGATTGATCCCCGTTTCGAGATCATGTGGGGGTGTCTCCGTGACGGGGTGGGGAGTCATACTCGTTAGTACGAAATGTTTGAACTTTAAATTAGCTCCAGTGAACGAGTTCGCCCAGAGAGCCTCTGGGTCACCCATCACCGTGAAGAATCATACTACGGACGGTGTCAAATTCATCTGTTTGATAGACTGCGATACCATCGTGAATAATTTCTTGGAGCTCCTCAGCGTACGTCGGGATTCCTTGGAGAGCCTCGACATCAATATCGAACGCATATCGATCCCCGCCAAACGTCTCTTCCTCAAGTGACTGCCTGATGTGGTTCGCCTGTCGTTGTTTGCTCGCCCGGTCTTCACGAACCAACACCCAGATATCAATATCGCTGCGACGGTCAGCCTCACCGCGAGCAACGCTTCCATACAGAACGACAGCGAGGACATCACCAAGTTTAGTACGGAGTTGGTCAGTCGCATCCTGTACCGGCGCGTGAAACTCCGACTGGGGAATTCCGAGGAATGGATCGTCTGGGATGGTGAGCCGGTCACGGTTGATCTGGACAAGTCGGCGGGGTCCGTCGTGTTCTTCAACAACGAGATCGTTCCTAGAAAGTGTATCAACCGTTTTGGTTATCGTCGGTCGTGTGTAGCCAATTCCGTCAGCAAGGTCTGTCATCGAAAACGACTCATCGTGATGTCGAGTTAAAAAGAGAAGAATATCAGCTGTCGCATCGCCACTGAGTAAACGGTCGTCTTGGAGTGGTAGATCGATGGATATCTGGATACCATCAACGGAGGTACTGTTCGTATCTGTTTTCATTGTAAAGTATTCCTTGGCGTTACTACTTTAACCTGATTAACAAATGAGTTCTCAGTAATTTTGAGATGTGGGGTTCGAGATGAGAAATCTCTCTGAATTCATTTGGAATCAAAATTGGTCACTGGTCAATTTCGTAGTCAGCTGCCAACTTCTGGAACTCGTCCCACTCGGGGAGACGATCGTCCTGGATCTCGCCGTGGGTCTCGAGGTAGCGGAGCAAGGCGTTGATTTCGTCTTCGAGGTCGTACTTCGCAGATCGCGTTCGGAGGTCGTTCTCGTCAACGTCGACGTGGCTGAGCAAGAGGAGACAGTACGAACGGTAGCGGCTACCGTTGTCGATCAAGAGTGTGTGACAACACAGTTCCGCCGGCGAGACTGCGTCGAGTTCCTTGGAGTAGACGTAGTAGCGGTGGCCGGTAAGCAGGAACTGGAGATCAAACGCCGCGAACCGAGGGAGGCCAGTTTCGTGGAATCCGTCTGCGTCGATCTCCGTCTCGGTTTGAGCGAGAAATTCGTCGTAGTCTTCCCAGAGAATCGTGCCCTTCGAGGCGACGGCTTTGAGGCGTTGGCGATGGAGGTGATGGGTGAGTTCACGGGCGAACTTGTGGAGGCGGTCGAAGTCGGCGTTGAACTCGTAGTGGCCGTCGACGTTCCCGACGAGACCACGGTCGCGAAATCGCTTGAGAACCCGGTTGACCGTGTTGCGGTAGTTGTCGCTCCGGTCGGCAATCTCGGAGACGGTTCGCGGCTGATCGAGGTAGTACAGCACCTCGAATGCCTTGCCGGTCAGTAGCTCGGGGAACTCGATGTGGGAGTGCTGGCGGACGAGGTCCTGGTAGAGCTCGACGGCGCGAGCATCCGACGGGATAACTCGTTTTCGGCGGCCGTCGCGTTCCGTGTAGACGAGCCCTTTCTCAACGAGGTCGCCGACGGCACGAGAGAGGTAGCTCTCGCTGTGGTCGAGCTTCGTCGCGATCTCGGAGATCGTGTCGCCGCGGTCGACCGTGGCGAGGACCTCAAGTTCGATGCGCCGGAGCACGGTGTAACATAGTACGAAACTTGTATAAAAAGAAGTTTCAGGTAGTGTTTCAGCCAGCAATCGAGAGAACTGATTCCATCGTCTTAACCAACAAAACTATGGACTCGTGGGCCGTGTTGGTTAAGAAAGCTAAGAAGGATGAGGCAAGGCTAAAACAGGTCTGAGACAATATTCTATGTAAGAAACGTAGGTATGGATATCATAGAACAATCGCAAAATATACGCCAGGGTCTCTCGACTCGAGAAAGTCGACTCCTTGCACAACTCGCTGGCGCGGGGCACCAGATCATCTCCGTCGATGACATCGAGACGACGCTGGAGGTTCCCCCAAACACCGCCCGCGAGATCGCCTCCCGGCTCACCGAGAAGGGCTGGCTCGACCGACTGTTTCCCGGACGATACCTCATCATCCCACTCGCAGCCGGTGAAGAGGGCCTGTACACAACCCACGAGTACCTCATCGCCGCCCACGTCGCCGAGCCGATGTACATCGGCTACTACAGCGCCCTCAGCCACCACGGGCTGACCGAACAGGTCCCACGGACGGTGTACGTCGTTACGCCGACCCGAGCGAAAAGCCGGGAGATCCACGGTGTTTCGTACCGCGTCACGACAGTCACCGAGCGGAAATTTTTCGGCTTTGAGCCGACATCGATCGAGGGTACGACCGTTCAGGTCAGCGACTTGGAGAAAACGCTGGTCGACTGTGCGGATCACCCCGAGTTCTGTGGTGGCCTTCGGGAACTCGCAACCGCGATGCGTACTGCCGACGAACGGGGTTGCGACTGGTTCACTGTCGGCGAGTACCTCGAGCGCCTCGACAACGGCGCTGCGACCAAGCGGATCGTCTACCTCGCCGACCAACTCGGCATTAATCTCCCGGCGCGTGAGGAACTCGTCGCGTCGTTCACGAGTGGCTACTCGCTGCTGGACCCGACGCGGCCCGACACCGGATCGAACGACAGTACGTATCGCCTCCGGATCAACGTCGAGACAGCCATGCTGGAGCCCACGGAGTCCTGACCTAGGTACGAAGTCGGCGTACCTTCTCTGCAGCGTCGAGAACGGTGCTGTTCAACGACGAACTACGGGTTTGTGCCACCATCGACGGCGTCGAGATCGGGCTCGTCGAATTCGAGGGCTTCCGCGATGGCATCCGGAAGCTCCGGGCGAGGGGCCGATTCGTGGCGCTCGATTTTCTCGGTCTTGCGCGTGTTTTCGTAGAGGGCACGTGCGACCGGAAGCCCACGGAGATACTTGTAGTCGTGGAGGACCTCGACCCCCCGCTCTGTGAATCCGTAGAACTGGGCGGGGAGATCACGTTTCCCCTCGCTTGGTTCGTACGTGTAGCGTGCGAGGAGCCCGGCGTCGATCAACGTCTCCAACTGGTCTTTGATGGCCGCCTGGCTCTTCCCGGTCATATACTCGAGTTCGGCGAGCGACATTAGATGGGCGGGATGGCCCAGCAGCTCCTGGATGATGAGATGGCGCGTATCCTGGGACAGCAGCTTGAACAGCCGCTGCTGTTCCGCGAACGGCCCTGCATCGGCCGCACCCGTGTCGGTTTCGCTCATACGTGCTGGTACGAGGTAGGACGCTATAACAGTTAGGGTCATCCAAGTTGGTTAATCCTGAAAAAACCAAAGTGATTCAGAAGGGATAAGGTGGTGTGGTTTGAATCGTCAGCTAATGACCGACCCAAGCCCGCCGCCGGACGCTGGGGAGATTATGACCGTTGTTCACGAGGCCGTCGGGGGCATCGAACTTGAGCCTGCAGAGAAACGGGAAATCTGGCGGTTCACCCAGCGTGAATTGCCGTATCTCTGGAGTCAGCGGACATCGTATTTTATCTTGGGGAGCTATCGCGACCCCTATATCCGCCGGCTTCGCGCCGTCCAGAACGAACTCACGAAGCAGCTCGGTGCCTATCCGTTCATCATGGGTGATCTCCTCGAACTTCCGACTGACCGCCTCAATACGTTCGATATCATGTTTTCGTTGCTCGCGACGTACAGCGACTACATCGTTGGGGTCTTCGAGAAGGAGAGTGGTGGGGAGGCGCCTGAATTGGGCGAGATCGATGACCCGCCGTATTTCGACAAGTCGTACGTGTTCCCACGTGATTACGCGTGGGTGACTGACGAGAACCTTGACTCGCCACAGCACGTCATTCAGGCCGCCCTTGAGATAGCGTTCACAGACGATTTGTCGGCGGATGAAGTCCAAGCAAACGTCAAGTCGCTCGTTGATCGCGCCCAAGAGAGCGGTCTCGACATCGACGAACAGGAGGTGTGGGATGTGATCGACGACCGGGCAGATGAGGGCGAAAAGCCAGCAACGTACAGCTGGGTTCATCTCAACAAGTTCCGCAAATTCGAACTCCACGAACGGTGCTTCCCGTGGACGACAGAGGACGAACTCCGAACTGTGGTTGACGAACTCCCGTCCCCGACACCACGTCCGGAGTGGGAAGAGCGTGAGGGCCAGTGAATTGTCCTGTCCTACTCGCTTGGCGGTACACTCATCAAAGTGAGTCGGCTCGGTAGTTTACTCCCGGGTAAACTACTTTACTACGCCTGGTCGAATACATCGTCATGGAGGCTGGTTCGGGTGTCGGCGACGACACGACACCACGGGAAGTCATCCACTTCATTACACAGCAGACACGATTTTCGCTTATCAGCGATATTCTCGCTCACCCCCAACAGCTCCCATCAATGTATGAACTCGAGGAGCTCAACCCCAGCGTGAGTGATGCCACCGTCTACAAGCACATCCAGAAGCTTATCGACGCCGGCATCGTCACGGAGGTCGCCTTGGACGACGACCAGCGCCGGCAGGGGTATCCCTGGAAGTTCTACGGCCTCACCGAAGACGGCCGCGAGTTCTTGGAGACGCACAATCTGCTCGCCGCGGAGGAGACACTTCAGCAGATCTACGACACCATCGCCGATAAGCCCGAGAAGATGGTCAAGTACGAGAACGCGCCCCGTCCAGATTAGGAGTGGTTGTCAGAGAATAGGGAGCGATAGTCTGCCGTTATTCCCGGAGGTTAGCCTGACTGACCGACTTCACGGACGTAGCCGCTCCGCTCAAGATCAAATTCATCGGCTACGAGTCGAGGCTCATCGAGGGCACCGCCGTGAACGTCGCAGATGTGGAAAAGACGACCGTTGACTGTACCGACCATCCCGAACTCTGTGGTGGCATCCGAGAACTCGTACAGGCGATAGTCGTCGCGGAGGATCGAGACTATTCGTGGGCGACGGTCGTTGAGTGCCTCCAGCGACCCGACAACGGCGCTGCGACCAAGCGGATCGTCTACCTCGCCGACCAGCTCGGCATCGACCTCCTGGCGCGTGAGACGCTCCTCAAGTCATTCACGAGCGAGTATCCGCTTCTCGACCCAACGCGAAGCGAACAGGGACGCTACGACAGTGAGTATCATCTCCGAATCAACGTCGACTGGGAGAGACTCGATTCGATGGAATCCTGATGCCAGGTCGGTCCGAAAGGTAGCGTGAATTAAGATGCTCCTCCAAGTACAGCGAATCAGGGAGATGGGTCACGTCTATTATCACCATCCGGGCGACAATCAGTTCTCTCTTGATTTTGTCCACGAGGCTCCATCAGAGATCGTTGCCAGGATTGTCGAGTACGACGATGACGTGGCGGTGAAGGTTCGCAAGTACGATCTTGACAGCGAGTTCTTCGGTATCTATACCTTCCGCGTCGGTGGTGGGGGCGTCGGCGATCTCGAATTCGATCTTGGCGAAGCACTCTCTGAGATGGGTGCTGATAACGGTACTATCGTTGCCCGGCTCCTCGAGATCTATCAAGCGCTCATAGCCCAGAACGAGGAAGAAGAAGGAGTTCCCGTTGAAGCGTACAAGAGCATCGACATCGATGCACTCCCAGACGCGCTCAACCGGACATCGTGGGAGGGCAGCGCGACTGATGTTGCAGGCCGTCTCGCCTCAAATCTCATTCTCAAACACGCGCTTCCGAATGCGAACCATCGGACTGCTGTTGCCCTGGTTCAGTTCTACCTCTGTCGGATTGCTCCCGATTTCTCGATGCCAGAAACCTCCGTGGAAATCGACTCAGAGACATACGACTGGCGGGAGTGGGTAAACGAGTATATTAACGAGTCAAAGCGTCTCTTGACGGTTCGTCGGAAGAATGTGCTCCTCAAACATCTCTCTGACTTCGGAGCGACAACGCTTGAGCGGAAACACGAGGTCCAGATCGACCTGACGGCATACGAGCTGGATATGTATCCTGCAGAAGCGAAAACAGTCTACGCAACAGCGCACGAGGAGCTCTGGATCGAATTCGTCGAAGAGGCAGTTGAGCGCACCGACAACCCCGAGCTGATGGAAACACCTGGACTATCTAAGGCGGAGTTCGCAGAGAAAATCCGGACTCTCGAGTAAGCGGCGTACGTTAGTCCTGGAGCGTCGCGACTGTTCGGCCGGTTTCTTCGGCCTCTTCGCTCCGCGACATCCCGTATGTTGCCAGAGCCTCCTCAACCGCGTCGTCCAGACTCATTGGTCAGGCAAATCTTGGCTCTGCCGACGGATAAAGTCTCGCACGATTTGCGTTTATCATTGCATCGGCCAACTCGCCAACCGTGCAGGACCGATCCCGCAAACAGTCGAGAACCCGTAGCTCCGCCCCCTCTCACAAATTCCAATCTCTCCGATGTGTTCATAACCATATCGGTGAGAGTGGAATACAGACTCTTGGCGCTCGGATCGAGTCGCCAAATAGCGAGACAGTTGTGTAACCGTATTTTGGAGAGGCAATTCGATCCGCGAGTCCGAACTACTCGGGAGGCGACGTGAACAGGCGCCGATACTCATCAAGCCACTCGATCTCGTGGTACGTCACGTCATTCTGAATGTCATATTCGAGCGGGAGTGGATCCGAACGGTGGGCTGTGAACGTGAGGTTGATTTCGACACAGGGGCCGTGCTCGGAGACGCATTCGAAGCCATCGTCAACGGGGTATACAACGCTAAACCAGCGAATCTGAAAGCCAAAGTGGTCACACACATCTCTGACGACTGCAGCATCGCAATAGGGCGTGTGGACCCACAGTTCCCCGCCAGCGTACGCCTGATCCTTGACGCATCAGACTGCATCGAGGGAGCGGAGAAACTCCGCAGCGCGATTGTAGTGCGCTTCAGTCAGGCGATCCCACCAGTGGTACTCCTCGACGTCGTCAACGAGGAGCTGGAGGCACTCTCCACACACATCATACGCCCGCTCACCAAGGGAGACTTCGTGGAGTTTGTCGTACTGGGTGGTGTCACATGCATCGCACGGCGGGGAAGCACCACTGCACTGGCATCCGGAGGATGATCGCTGTTCGGTGGGGTTGGAACACCTGCTGTTTACACTCCCTGGCTTCTGAGATTCGTTTGAGTCGGTATTCTCGGTCATTGGTATCTAACCGAGAACCGTCAGTCACGCCGTGTGACTGGGCTCCCGGCTAGCACCGGACCGACGGTCGGCCACTCATATACGCCACAGAGAGCAGGTTGGTGTGAATAGTTTCTGTGGGTCCAACCGAGAACACCGGTCAGCGTCCGGCTATCGACGACAGCCGATGCTAGAGTAATGAACGTCGTGCGCAACCGCTTGTTGAAGTGTGACTGCCGTGTCTGTGGGTAACACACCCTGGCTAATTTTAATACAATTGCCACGATATTTCAGGCTGACGCCCGATACACCCCTCAAACTGGGAGCGTTCAACACGATGATCATCACTCGCCTCACCCCGCGGCGTGCTCGTTCTCGCTTAGCCGCGGGTCCCGTGTTTGGCGAGTGCCTACAAGATCAGCGTGCGAAGAGACCGGGCGCAAACCGCCGGATCCGCGTCGACTTCGAATACGAGGGTTCGACGCAATCCGGCGACGCCCGGACACTCTCACCCGCATAACTCGGCCTCCATACGGACTACCCGTCAGGGGTCGGGGAACACGGGATTGCCGCCTGCCTGTTCCCAGTACTCGCTCAGGACACAGCCTGATGCGAGTTCGTGGTGCCAGGCTCGCGGCTGATTGGTTTCTGTTCGTTCCGATACAGGAGCGAGCGGACTCCGTCCGCGCTGAGCGTACGGAAGTCGGTAGCCAACAGCCCCGCAGCGAGAGCTGCGGCTACGTCGAGCCCCGGAGTCTCCGCTGGCGAGGGACGCCGGACTTTGAATCCGGAGGTCGCCGGTTCGATTCCGGCCGGGGCGACATGCCGACGTGGTGTAATCCGGCGAGCATACGGTCCTGTCACGGCCGTGATCCGGGTTCAAACCCCGGCGTCGGCGTGGATGCGTGGCGTGGCCACGTGGGGATACCCATCGAGGTAGGCAGCCCGTTGGTGCGATCAGCTGGATCGTTCCGACGATGCTGGGCCCAGCAGGGTCTGCAACCTACATGAGCCGGTGTGGTATTCCCGGGAACACCCGAAGTACGCCCCCGCGATGAGACGCGCAACCACGACTACTCGTCGCGGTTGCGCAGTTGGAAAGTCGTACAGATAGATAATCAGTTGCCGATCGCTCGGCAGTCCAGTGAGCCGATGGTCCAGCGGACGACGATCTGTGCCTTGGGCGCACAGGACCGAGGTTCGAATCCGCGTCGGCTCACTGTGCCGCGACTGGGTATTGGGGAACCCAGCGGCTGCTATGCCGTGGCCGTCTGCTGTCTGTCTCCCGGTTCGAATCCGGGTCGCGGCGTCATGACAACGAATGTCTGCCCTGCCTGCGAGGAGGAAGCGTTCCGTCACGTCCCACTCGGTGAAACAACGTCCATCGACACGATTGGAAGCGTGAAAATCTGCGTCACCGAGGACGGCGCATACTTCCACGGAACGAGGTGACTGCCATCCATCCACTGGCCGATGACCCGTTCCAGACGAGGCCAACCCGCTCCAGTGGAGTAGCGGCCAAACTCACGGCCCTCTCACGGCCGAGCCCCCGGTTCGAATCCGGGCTGGAGCATTCTCCAACAGTCCAAGACCTCTCACTTCCAGCCGACTAGACTGAGGGACGGACAGCTGTGGAGAACTGAGAGATGCCCATGAGTGAGTTCCGAATTGTGTGCTGCGGGATAGGATAATGGCAGTCCACGGGGCTCATATCCCCGAAGTCCAGGTTCGACTCCTGGTCCCGCAATGGAGGACAACAATGGGACTATTCGATACAGTCGAACTCTGCGACGACGTCCACCTGCCAGAGTACCCCGAAGGGATTACTCCTGCCGAGGACGTCGACTGGCAGACGAAAGGCATCGATCGACCGACCATGACCACATTTCGGATTACGGCGGACGGTCGGCTCCTCGAAGAGGAGTGGCACACCGAAGCGGTCCCGCCGGAAGACCGGCCATACGCGAGCCGTGACGACGTCGACGAGGACGATTTTCGCTACATGGCCGGCTGTCGGAACCGAGTCCACGACGGCTGGATCGAACGAGACGACTACCACGGCCGTTTCAAGCTCAAACACTCCTTCGAGGATCTCGATACACTCGTCACGTATCAAGTGACGTTCACGCACGGGCAACTCGAGGGCTTCGAACGCCTGCGATAATCCGTGGGTGTCCGCCGCACCTCAGCGCTTGATTTCTTCCCTACCGCGCTCCCGGAGTCTCCGTTGGCGAGAGACGCCAGTTTTTCAAACTGGAGGTCGGGGGTTCGATTCCCCTCGGGAGCACTCGGGGGGCTGGCCCTGACAGCGTTTTTCCGTGTCTGACATAGCGGGCAGCCACGGATCCGTGACGCTGTCACGGTCGGCTTTCCCCAAGCGTGTGGTCGTCGAGGTGGTGCGTTTCTTCGCCCGCAAAGCACACCAACGGGAGTCATAGCCCGTCGCACCACCGGTTGCCCGACCGCACGTGGCGACCGTCGAGTCGGAGCGTTGCTTCGCCAGGTACTCGCAGGTTCAAATCCTGTCGGTGGCGCAGTCCATCGAGAACATCCCGGACAAAGAGCGTACGAGAGGACGCTCGACACCGGTTCCGCTCCGACAGTTTTCCGGTCGCCGTGTCGCCAGTGGCCGTCGATCTGGAGCGCTACGTCGATGGCACATTACGGGTTCGAATCCCGTCGTTCGCTCCAGAAATTGTCCGGCCACTCGTGTTCCCGTAGCTCAGTCAGGACAGAGCACCGGCCTTCGAAGCCGGGTGTCGCACGTTCGAATCGTGCCGGGAACGTCCAGCCGAGCGATGCGAGGCTGGGTCGGGACGTTTTACTCCCGAGACTCGTTGCTCACAGAGCGTGTGGGCAGCTGCGATCGGAGTCGCCTGTTGCGGCTCCGGGTGATAGAATGGAATTCAACACGCCAAAGCAAACGGTCGCGGAGGCAACGCGGACCACCAACTACGAAGGTGGGGAAGCGTTCGAGCCTGCCGACCCCCGACTCGCACTGTACAAGCGCACGATCAACCAGCTGCTGGAGGG